>DNHA01000308.1:1855-4380 GCA_003486025.1 Micrococcaceae bacterium
CCCTCATTGGAGAAGGCGAGGGTGATCGGCGTGTGATCGGTGAGGCTGAGCGCCGCATCCATGATCGCCGACGGCATTCCGAAGTGCTTGCGTGATTGCCTCCGGGCAAGATCGAATAGTTCGTTGTAGTGGAAGACCGTGCCGTAAATCCTGCCGCCTGGACGCAGCACCCGTTTGAACTCGCGCGCCACGCGCGCCTTGTCCGCAGGGAACATCAAGCCGAAGCCGCAGACAATGATGTCGAAACTATTGTCCGCGAAGGGCAGGTCGGTCATGTCCACGTCGGACTGGAAGGTGACGTCGCGTTGCAGTTCTTCGTCTAGTACTTTCCTGGCCATATCGATGGCGATCTTCGACAGGTCGGTTGCAACCAGCTGCAGGTTCAGCGGCTTGGCTATTTGTTCGTAAAGATGCGCGGTGATGCGTCCGGTACCGCAGGCGACCTCAAGGATGCTGGTTGGCGCGGCGTCCGGCTGGATGTCCTTGAGAATCTCCTGCGCGAGCCGTTGGCCGTAAGGGTTGAACAATCGGGGACCAAGCACCCGCTCATAGAACTCAGTGAACGTGCTGAGCGACCAGGTCTGTTCCGATACCGTCTTGCAGTGGTGCTGCGCTGCGACATGCATTGCGGGCTCCAAAGACAGTGCTGCGATTGGTGTGCTGTCTTCTATCGCAAGGGTACTGTTGGGTCAATCGATATTCCCCGCACTTAATATCCGGACAATTCAAGTTACTGATAATGATCGGGATGGAGGTTTCATGTCAGAAGGGCGCTCGCTGGACACGCTTGGTTTCCGGGCAGACGGCATGCTCGGCTGCGCTGACGGTGCTAAGGCGGGCGGTCTTTGGCAGCGGCGTGAGCCGCGAAGCAGGAGCATTATTCGCTGGCAAGCGTTTCAGCAGATCCAGCTTCGCAATCCGGTCAACACTGCTTCGCTGAAGTGAGCGACGTGAGGGCAAATGTCAGGCTTCCCGCTCACGCTGACGAAAGCGACAAGCAGCGCAATGGGAATCGCTGGAACATTGCAGCGGGAGAAGATGCACCGGTGCCCGGCGTCGCCGCTACGGCTTGCTAGGTGCGCTTGTAGCGCTGAGTGAACATTACGCGCCCCAACCAGTACAGCATCAGCATAAGTACCAGTAACACCGGAGTTGCCAGCAGTGCGAGCTTTCGTATTGGCTCGGGAAACACCTGGGCCTGACCGAGGAAGAAAGATGCGGCTGCAATGAACAGTGCAAAGCACATGCGCCATAGATGCCGGGCAAGGCGATGTGGCCCCCGCAGGCTGGGCGCCATCAGCATGCGAACGTCAAGGAGCGCGGCCAGCACCGCTACCGTACCGAAGATGAAATATGGCGGCGCAGGAAACCCGTCCTTTGTCCCTGCGGCACTATCGAGTGCCTCGACTCCGAAATAGAGGCTGGCAGCGCCGACCATCAGCGCCAATAGCAGTGCAGCAAGGTCGATGCTACGCGCCCAAGTGGCGGGGCGCCGAACCGTGAGCAATCCGGTAATCACAAGGTAGAAGGTAAGCGCACCGGCAATAACCGAGAGCGCTTCCGGCTTCTTGAACGCTATCACTGCGCCAGACGCCGACATGACCAGCATGGTCAGCACAAAAATCATTCCGCTTTTGCGGTGCAGCTTTGCACCCTTGAGGCTGTAAAGTGCCACCGCACCCGCCACAAGCGCTGTAGCGCCCGCTGCGATGTGCAGTGCAATCTGAAAACCTGGCATGTCTGGCCCACCCCGTACCTGTGCGCGAATTCTCTTCCGCCAGACATTGCCGTGGCGCGTGCCGTTCGTCACTGTGAGTGGTGGTTGCGCCGGCGCGAACAGAGCTGCGGCCAAAAGCTACAGCATGGAATGCGACATGCGCATGCGGACTCCTCGTGCGAGTGGCCGGTCGCTGGAGATTCCGATAGCGATGCTAGCCCCCTTTGCGGCGAACGGTGACCAAATAAGTAGTGATAAGGCCGGACGGATACAGTTGTACTGGAGATGGGCATGGAAGCGGCTGCACTCGCCTTTACGCGGCGTAAGGCCTGGACCAGAGCAGACTGCGCTGGTCAGTGTTCTGCAGAACAGACGGGACAAGCAGCTGCGTCAGCTTCACTTCTGATGAGGGCAGGGCTGCGCCGGCCTATTTCACCGTCATCATCACGGTTGCCGGGCGGATCGCCAATGGTTGCACCAGTCATCAGGGCAACTTCCGCACCCGCGTATCCGTCGCCGCCAAGAGCGTTCCATCCGCCCGCTGCAACCGCATCAATGGAACCGGCTTGCCGGTGCGGGTGTCGAGCAGCTGCGAGTGGCGTTCGCCGCGCTGGTACAGATGCTGCTCGCTCCACTGGCGCAGGGCGACCAGGATGGGGAACAGACTCTCTCCCTTGGGCGTGAGCACGTACTCCTGATAGGCCGTGCCGTCCGATGCGGCATGCAGCTGCAGGATGTCTGCGTCCACCAGCTTGCGCAGGCGGTCGGTGAGGATGTTGCGGGCCACGACGAGGCTGCGTTGGAAGTC
>DNHA01000299.1:0-1624 GCA_003486025.1 Micrococcaceae bacterium
GGCCGGTGGGTATCCAGTTCCTGGCTCCTGCTTTCGAAGACGCCCGCGTGTACCGAGCCGGTGCGGCACTGGAAGCACTGCTGGAAAAGAGCTGGGGCCACACCCTGATCTCGCAGGCACCTGCCATTGATTCCGCGTCGATCGCGCCGAAGGCCTAAGGGGAGCACATGTCTAACTACACCGATGAACTAGTCGACTTCGACGAGGCGCTGGAAAAGTATGATCCGGTGCTCGGCTTTGAGGTCCACGTTGAGCTGAATACCAAAACCAAGATGTTCTCGGACGCGCCGAACGCTTTCGGCGACGCTCCGAACACCAACGTCACCCCGGTAGACCTCGGTCTGCCAGGCGTCCTGCCGGTGGTCAACAAGACCGCGGTGGAATACTCCATCTTGATCGGCCTGGCGCTGAACTGCCAGATCGCTGAAAGGTGCGGCTTCGCCCGGAAGAACTACTTCTACCCGGACACCCCGAAGAACTTCCAGACCTCGCAGTACGAAGATCCCATTGCCTTTGACGGCTACCTGGATGTCGAGCTGGAGGATGGGGAAGTCTTCCGCGTTGAGATTGAACGCGCGCATATGGAAGAAGACGCCGGAAAGCTGACCCACATGGGTGGGTCCACCGGACGCATCCAGGGTGCGGACTACTCGCTGGTTGACTACAACCGTGCCGGTGTTCCACTGGTAGAGATCGTCACCAAGACCATCGAGGGTGCAGGCAAGCGCGCTCCGGAGCTGGCCAAGGCCTATGTGGCTGCGGTGCGAGAGATCGTGAAGAACCTTGGTGTGTCGGAAGCGAAAATGGAGCACGGCAACGTGCGTTGTGACGCGAACGTTTCGCTGATGCCCAAGGGCGCAGAGAAGTTCGGTACCCGTACCGAAACGAAGAACGTGAACTCCTTGCGCGCGGTAGAGCATGCAGTGCGCTTCGAGATTGAGCGTCACGCTGCGGTGCTGGATTCTGGTGCCAAGATCGTTCAGGAAACCCGCCACTGGCACGAAGACACCCGCTCCACCACCTCGGGGCGTCCGAAGTCGGATGCCGATGACTACCGTTACTTCCCGGAGCCGGACCTGGTGCCAATCGTCACCACCGCCGAATGGGTTGAGGAACTGCGCAGCCGTCTTCCTGAGCCGCCGGCAGATCGCCGCAAGCGGCTGAAAGCCGACTGGGGTTATGCGGACAAGGAATTCCGTGACGTGGTCAATGCTGGGGTTCTCGACGAGATCGAAGCAACCATTGCCGCGGGTACTTCCGCTGCGGTAGCCCGCAAGTGGTGGATGGGCGAGATTGCTCGTCTGGCCAAGGCTGCGGACAAGGAAATTGCTGATCTGGGCGTCGCTCCAGCAACCATCGTTGAGCTGAACTCGCTGATCGCCGAGAAGAAGATCAATGACAAGATCGCCCGCCAGGTGCTGGAATTCGTCGTTGACGGTGAAGGTACCCCGAGCGAAATCGTTGAGAAGCGTTCCCTTGCAGTGGTCAACGATGATGATGCCTTGGGCAAGGCCGTGGATGATGCCATGGCTGCGATGCCTGATGTGGTCGAGAAGATCAAGGGCGGCAAGATGCAGGCCATCGGCGCACTGATGGGACCGGTCATGAAGGCCACCCGCGGCCA
>DNHA01000299.1:1672-3813 GCA_003486025.1 Micrococcaceae bacterium
ACGCCTGCGGTGCTAGTGGCTGCTGCGCTCGGGAGGCGATGAGGCCGAACCGTTCGCACCGCGTGCCAGCGCGCGTTCTGCGATGAGGGAGCTGATCAGCAAGGTGCCTGTTGCGCAGATTCCGGGCAGGTATCCAGCAAAGCCCGTGGCATCGCCAAGGAGCCAGGTAGTCACCGCGAAAACCGCGAAGGCCAGAGCCAGGCAGATGAGGAATGATCCCCATTTAGTTTTTTCGCTCACGCCGTGCCAGAGCGGCGGTGAATCATTGTTGGCGTTCCTGTCCAAGCCAAACCAAGCAAGCACTTTTCCCACGGATCCTTTCGCAATTGTCAGATAAATCCAGAACCGGGTTCCGACTCGTGGATTTTAGATCTATCGTCTTCACGATACGTTGCATTGGGGCTCTGGGACATCCTCCCTTCGGATGAAGGCCCAAGCTCTCGTACCTGTTGTTCGAAATCCAACTAGCATGGCACCATGAGCCAAAATCTGCCGACGCCCCATGGAATGCCAGCGGCGGAAGTGGCGATAGACCTGGCTCTGGTGTGCAGGCTCATTGCGCAGCAGCTGCCAAAGCTCGCGCATCTGCCAGTCCGCTATCTGGCGACGGGTTGGGATAACGAGGTTTACCGTTTGGGCGAGGATTTGCTCATCCGGTTGCCGCGCAGAAAGCTCGCTGAAGAACTTGGCGGCCGCGAACGCGAATGGCTGCCCACCCTGTCCACCGCGACCGGACTTGATGTCGGGGCGCCGGTATTCTCCGGGCAGCCGACCGCGGAATATCCCTTCACCTTTTCGGTGTGCAGCTACGTTTCCGGAGTGAGCGCCGCAACCCTCAAGCGAGCAGAGCGCGATGAGTACGCCGTGGATTTCACCCGTTACCTGCAACGGCTGCATCTTCCCGCGCCAGCCGATGCTCCACGCAGCGACTTCCGTGGCCTTGCGCTGGTTGAACTTGAAACGAGAACCAGGGCGCAAATACTCCAGCTTCCGCGGAGCATTCAAGCAATTGCGCTGCGCATCTGGGATGAGGCAACAAGTGCCGAAGCCTACGCTGGCGCACCACGGTGGCTTCACGGAGACCCGCATCCGCACAACACCATCGCGGCCAGCGAATCCGGGACTCACGCATTGGCCGGGCTGGTGGACTTCGGCGACCTGTGCGCCGGGGACCCCGCCTCGGACCTCGGGATGTTCTGGTTGCATTTCACGCCACAGACTCGTGATCTGGCGCTGGGTGAATACGGGGTACAGGCAGGGGATCCGATGTGGCGGCGTGCACGAGGCTGGGCGCTGCGCTACACGATGATCATTTGCGGCCTTGATGCCTGTGACCCGCTGGGTGCCATCGGCCGCGAAACCTTGGAACTGATATTTGAGTAGGTACTCTCGGACCTTTAGAGGGCCGGCATGTGCTGCAGGACGCTCACAACCGGGGCGAGCTCGGGGCGTTCGGCCGCCTCATCCAGGACGCGCTGCAGGGTTTCATCATGCACTGGCTTGGCCTTCTGGTAGAGCTCCATCCCGAGTTCGGTGAGCTCAGTATAAATTCCGCGGCGATCATCCGCGCAAAGGATGCGGGTGAGCAGATGGCGATTTTCAAGCCGTGTCACCAGACGCGTGGTGGCGCTTGGGCTCAGCGCAGTGGCGCGCGATAACTGGGACATGCGCATATGCCAGCCGTCTTGGCGGCTCAGCGCGTCAAGCAGTGTGTACTCCACCACAGAAAGATCGGCAGCGGCTGCGAGGTCTTTTTCCAAGGCGGCATCGATAATTCCGTGCAAAGCCGCCAAAGTCCGCCAGCCTTGAGCACGGATTTCGACCGCGTCATCGGCAATTCCCACGAGACACCTCCAAGATAGTTGCTTGCGCTGGTTAGTTGCGTGTGCAACTATTTAACTCACTGGCGCAATAACAAGCGTCTGCAAGTAATTTCTCAAGTCTATCAGGAGCGTTCACATGCCACTTGGACTCATCGCCTTGGCCCTCGGTGCCTTCGGCATCGGGTTGACCGAATTTGTCATCATGGGACTGCTTCCCGAAGTAGCCGCTGACTTCGCCGTGAGCGAGGCGGCCGCCGGATGGCTGATCTCCGGTTATGCACTCAGCGTTGTCGTTGGCGCCCTTGGGCTGACTGCGGC
>DNHA01000064.1:0-8956 GCA_003486025.1 Micrococcaceae bacterium
CCATCTGAACCGTCGGTGTAATTAAATCCGCGGCGCAGCATCCGCGCTCCGCCGTGCGCGCTGGGGTGCACCACCGCTACGTGCGAATCCTTCGGAATAATCGGTCCACCGCGACCTGGCATGGCAAAGTCCGGTGCGCTGAATTCCTCTCCGCCAGACAGCGGAGCGCCGCTTCCCTTCAGTCTTCCCACCACATTTTCCTGCTCGCCGAGGGTGGAGCGGTCCCAGGTCTCAATATGCATTCGAATCCGCCGTGCCACCAGGTAGCTGCCGCCCACCATCCACGGCTGGTCGGTGCTTTCCTTGGTGGCCCAGACATGTTGTTCCAGTGCTTCGGTGTCTTCGGCGACGATATTATCGGTGCCATCTTTGAAGCCGAACAAGTTGCGCGGGGTGCTCTGCTGCGCGGTGGTCTTCGAGGTCCTCCCGAAACCAATCTGAGACCACCGCACATTCGCTTTGCCAAAGGCCAGGCGGGCCAGATTGCGGATTGCGTGCACCGCCACCTGCGGATCATCGGCGCAGGCCTGCACGATGATGTCGCCATTGCTGCGCTGCGCCTCGATCATGTCGCCGCGGAAATGCGGTAGTTCGATCAGCGCCTCGGGTAATTTACCGGCCAATCCAAAGCGCGGCTTTTCGCCGTGAACAAAGAGCGAGCGGCCAAAGCCCAGGGTGACGGTGAGCCTGGCGGGCGGAAGTCCGATCGCTTCACCGGTATCCGTAGGCGGGGCATCATAGGAACCGGCCAGTGCACCGCCTTCGCCGATTTCCTGTCCTTGGGCCATCGCCGAAATTGCCCGGGTCCACTCCTGGAGCAGTTCGATCAGTTCTTCGCGGTCCTCGGTTTGCACGTCAAAGGCGGCGATGTGCATGCGGTCCTGGGATTCGGTGATGATCCCTGCCTGATGCTCGCCGTACATCGGAATCTGATCCCTCGGTGCCGGTTCGCTCACCTGTCCGGCGTAGGCCGCATGGCCCAGCGCACCCAAGGCCAATCCCGCACCGCCGGCCCCGGCCGCTGTCAGCAGCATTCGGCGGCTGAGGTTCACGCCGCCTTCTTCCTTGCCGTGGCGCATTGCTACTTCACCACGGCGGCGGTCAGCTGGGACAGCGGTTCGGACAGGGCATCGACCCCGGCGGCCAGGTCTTTGATCTGCTCGGCGGTCAGCTGGTTGTAGTACTTGAACCCCTCACCCACGCGGTGCTCGTCAAGTTGTGCCTGCAGCGCGGTGAAGTTCTTCTTCAGCTGCGCATCCAATTTGTCATCGGTACCCACCAACAGGGGCTGCAGATCCTCGTAGGCGATCTTCGCGCCCTCCAGGTTCGCTTGGAAGTCCCACAGGTCGGTGTGCGAGAACAGTTCTTCTTCGCCGGTCACCTTTCCGGTGGCTACCTCGTCGAGCAGTTCCTTCGCACCGTTGGACAGCTTGTCGGGGGTGAAGCTCAGCTCGGTGGTCCGCGATTGCAGTTCCTTGGTATCTTTCACCAACTGCGCCGCCAGCTTGCTGCGCTCGTCCTTGGTCAGCTTGGTGTAGTCGGTGGGGGAGCAGAGGTGTTTTTCTGCCCGGTGCCAACCGGTAAATGCCTCGCCTTTTTCGAGGTCTGCTTCGCGGGCGTCGAGGATCGGGTCAAGGTCGCCAAAGGATTCTGCCACCGGTTCGATCCGCTCCCAGTGCATCCGGGTCAGGGCGTAGAGCTTCTTGGCAAGCTGCTCATCTCCGGCGGCAAAGGCGTGCGCGAAGTCTTGGGTGCCGCGCACCAACTGTTCGGACTGGTCCTTGACATACGCGCTGTATAAATCGGTCGCATTCTTCTGCAAGGAGGCCCGATCCGCAGAGACGCTGTCGCCCCCGGCGGATTCGGTGACGGTAAACGGCGCACGGATTCCCTCGCCGACCATGCCCGGCTTGCAGGCGGTGAAGTAGGAACCGGCCGGTGCGATCACTACCAGGTCCCGGGAGACGCCGGGGCCGATGTTTTCCACCTCGCCGGCGATGCGCAGCCCGTCCTCGGCCAGCAGGTAGAACTCGGTGACGGCGCTGCCCTCATTTTTGACGTTGAACTTCAGCGTGCCGCCCGGGACCTGGTCGCTGGACACGGTGCAGGCGTCCGCGGTGGACACCACGTTGATGGTGCCGTCCCCGGCTGCGGCACTCGTAGTGTTGTCGGTGCAGCCGGTCAGCGTCAGTGCTGCCAGGGAAATCAGGGCTGCCGGGGCGAGGAATTTATTCATCGTTATGCCTTCGTTGTCAGGAAAAAGTGCGGTCACTAGCTGTGCACTGCGGTTTTGCGGGAGGAAACGGTGCGCAGGTAGAGGAACATCACCGGCACCACGTACAGCACCCACACGGCAGCTTCGAGCCAGGTGGTGGCGGGGGAGAAGTTGAAAACACCCTTGAGCAGCGTGCCGAGCACCCCGCCCGGGGCAATCACGCCGGAAATATCAAAGGCCAGGTGGTGCAGTCCGGGCAGCAGGCCGGCCTCCTGCAGGTCGTGCACCCCGTAGGCGAGCACCCCGCCGGCGACGATCACCAGGATCGCGCCGGTCCAGGCAAAAAATTTGGACAGGCTGATCTTCAGCACCCCGCGGTTGAGCAGGACGCCCAGTGCAATCGCGGTCAGGATGCCTAAGAATGCGCCGAGCAGCGGCTGCCAGGTTTCCCCGGTGGCCCGCGCCGCGGCCCAGATGAACAGCGCCGTCTCCAGTCCTTCACGGCCCACCGCAAACGCGCCGACCAGCACCAGCCCGATCGCCGAGCCCTCGGCGACCTGATCCACCTGGGATTTCAGATCGGCATTCAGCGTCTTGGAGGCCTTCGCCATCCAGAAAATCATCCAGGTCACCAGGCCCACCGCGATAATCGACAGGCTGCCGCCGATCATCTCCTGCGCCTCGAAGGTCAGTCCGCGCGGACCAAAGGTCAGCAGCGCCCCGAAGCCCAGGGAGATCAGCACCGCGATGCCGATGCCCGCCCAGATCCGCGGCAGCAGATGGCTGCGCCCGCTCTTGGCCAGGTAGGCCACCAGCAGCACCACGATGAGCACCGCCTCGAGGCCTTCACGCAGGCCGATCAGGTAATTTCCGATCATCACTTTGCACTTTCACGCAGTTTGTTCTCCGCGCTGGCTGCTGCCAGGCGTACGGCGGTGCCGCCGGCGCGCAGATCAATCTGTGGCCGGCCGGACAAGCAACCTCGCTAAGGTTAGCCTAAACTGACTCCCGGCAAAAAACTACCTAGTAAATCTGCGTTTTCTGCGAGTTTCCGCAGGTGGAGTTTCATTACTGCACCACGCCGTGCCCTAATGAGCGCCGCTCATTTTGATCCATCCAAGTAGTCCGCGCCGCTTTTTCGCGCACCATCGGGTATCGGCTACCGGTGACGCTTCGCTCCGTAGCTTGCTAGCCTGCACCCATGATGCTCTTCGATCTGCTGGGGGAAAGCGCGCCGCCCGCCCCGCCGCGCCGCAGTGCGCTCTTCTTCGCGGCGCTCACCGCGCTGCTGCTGTTGGCCTCCGCGGCACTGCAGTTACGCGCTTCGGCCGCCCGCTGGGTCGAGTTCGGGTCCACCGTGGGTGACAACGAGCTGTCGGTGGAAAGCGACCAGTATGATTACTTCTTTCCGGCCGGAGAGTTTTTCCCGTTGCCCCACACCGGCATCCCCCTGGGCATCGCGCTGCTGATCCAAGCCGCCGCGATGCTCTGCCTGCTGGCCACGCTCATTGGCGTGCGCGAACGCACCTCGCGCGCGGTCTTCTTCACCGCGTTGCCACTGGGGGTGCTCGCCGCCCTGGGCTTTGCGCTGCAGGGCCTTCACGCGTGGCTCTCGGCGTTCGAGCAGCAACCCAGCGCCCTGGCCGATTCATGGCTTGTCAGCCTCGCACTGCTGATCGCTTTTCTCGCCCTGTGTGCGCTGAGCATCCTGTGCTGTTTTTCGATCCCGCTGCTGGGTATCGCCGCAGCCTTTCTGCTCGGCTCCACGATGATCGGATATTTCATCTCCAGCTCCCTGCTCGCCCCGCTGCTCACCGGCTACGTCTCGCACGACACCACCCCGGGCACCGAAACCATCGTGGCGCTGTCCACCGCCGCCGCATCGCTGACCATGCTGGCTGGTTTGATCACCCTTACCGTCCAACGCCGAAAATGAATTCGGCACTTATCCACACCCTGCACCCGGCCAGAACCACCGGCCCCCGCATGCCGCCATGCTGGGTCCATGAGTATTCGACAGCTCGTCACCGGCTTGGCCAGCCTGCGTGACTTCGCCACCGGCCCCATCCCGCAGGCAGTAACCGCCCTGCTCTTCGAGGTGATGGGTCTATGCCTGGAGGTACTCACCAAGCTTTCAGTTCATTTGCGTGAATCGGACGATCCCCGCGTGGCCGCCGCCCACGCCTCGGTGATTGAAAAAATCTTCCGCTACACCGTGCGGGAGCAAATCCGCAGCCTCGCCCACCTGGAAGCCACCGCCGCCCACCTGCTCAGCGCCGAGGACCTGACCGCACTGCGCGAGCACCGCACCGACTTCTCCCGGCCCGCCACGTTAGAGACCGGGCGCACCGCCTACAACAACGCCAGCAGCTTCAGTGCCGCCTGGCTGGGCATCGACTTCTTCGAGGCGGACCGCCGGCTGGCAGATGCCCACCTGCTCATCGCCCGCCGCTTCATGGACGGCAGCGCCATCACCCCGCGCTTCACCCAGCTGGCCACCTTGCACGCCGAGGATCAGCGGCTCGATCCACGCCGGGTCGCCCAAGCCGCGCGTAGTCTGGACAAATTTGAACCGCCAGACACCAGTTTTGAAGGCGCCCCGCTGGACCCGGCCGCAAGCTATGAGGGCCAGAGCATGCAAGAGCGTGCGGTGAAGCTGCTGCGCGAGCCGGACCGGGCCACCGGAGCTAAAAAACTCAAAAACCTCCTGAGTGATTACCGCAAGGCGAACAAGGAATTTGTGCAAGCCGAATGCGGACTCTTCTATCAAGGCAATACCAACGGCATCGACAGCTTCCTGCTGCGCTCCCAAGGCCTGCAATCGGAGGAACTGCTTTCCTTCGTCGGCCAGTCCGATAATCCGCGCACCGAAAGCGGTCAAGCCGCCCGCAAACCTGCCCCACTGGCACCAGCCGATCTTTTCAGCAGCGCCGACCCCGCCCCGGATTGGGCTCAGGACCCCGCCGGGGAACCTAGTGAACCGGCCAAGCCAACTAAACCGGCCGATCCAACTGAACAGGCCGAGCCAACTGCTCAGGCCGACTCCACTGAACTGACCGAGCCAACTGAACAGGCCGAACCCAGCGTATTGGAAGTCTCGGTCGCGCAGCGCAGGCTCAATGCCTTGCTCGCCTCCCTGTCGGCCAGCAAAACCGGTGCCAAAACCGTCATCCCGCAGGTCCTGGTCCACATGCAAGCGAGCAACCTCAGTGATCTGGCTTCCGCCACCGCGGTGACCGCCCACGGTGTACCACTGGAACCGTCCGAACTTCGCCAGCTGCTGTGCGAAGCAAAAATCATCCCCATCGTCTTCGGCGGCAAAGGCCAGGTGCTCGACGTAGGCCGGGCCCAACGGCTCTTCCCCGAGCCAATCAAAAAGGCAGCCTTCGCCAGGGATCGCGGATGCATCGTGCCCGGGTGCAGCGCACCGCATGAAATGCTTGAATACCACCATTGCAATTGGTGGGAGCGCGGCGGAAAAACCTGCATCGAAAACTGCGCGGTGCTCTGCCGGCACCACCATGCGCTGATCCACCGCAGACTCTTGCGCATTCAAATGGTCGGATCAGTTCCGCACATCGTGCTGCCTGAATTCCTCGATCCGGACCAGATACCGAGGCGTAACAGCTACTTCAGTGCTGCCGCTTAAGTTCCGCCGCGGGCGCGCGGTGCAGCTGCGCCGGCCTAGTAGCGCATCTAACAAAAATCGAGTTGGTATCGGTTGACTGCTTCTGGCATGATTGGAAGGTACTCGATTTGTTGGGGACCCTCTCTCCGCGATAAATCCTGTCCTTTTTTAGAGTTGAACCAGTACGGCCTGCCCCACAGGCGCGAAACGTTCGACTCGCACATGTTGAGAAACAGGAGACCACTAAAGTGGCCGTAAAGATTCGTCTGAAGCGCTTCGGTAAGATGCGCGCACCTTTCTACCGCGTTGTTGTTATGGACTCGCGCGCCAAGCGCGATGGCCGTGCCATCGAGGAGATCGGCAAGTACCAGCCAACAAACGATCCATCGATCATCGAGATCGATTCAGACCGTGCACAGTACTGGCTCTCCGTTGGCGCACAGCCAACCGAGCAGGTTGCAGCACTTCTGAAGATCACCGGTGACTGGCAGAAGTTCAAGGGCATCGATGGCCAGGAAGGCACCTACAAGGTTGCCGAGCCTAAGCCAGCATTCGTTGCTCCTGATAAGGGTTCGGTGATCCTCCCAGAGGCAATCACCAAGAAGGCCGAGAAGCCAGCTGCTGAGGAATCGGCAGAAGCTGAAGCCACCGAGGCCGAGTAATCATGCTCGCCGATGCGCTTGACCATTTGGTGCGCGGGGTAGTCGAGGAACCGGAAGACGTCAGGGTTTCCCTGAAAGCCAACCGCCGCGGCGACCTGCTCGAAGTGCGTGTTCATCCCGAAGACCTCGGTCGTGTGATCGGACGTCAGGGACGTACCGCACGGGCACTGCGTACCGTGATGGCAGCGCTGGCCAAGGAGCCGATTCGTGTTGATGTTATCGACACCGATCGTAGCCGGTAGCCAAACATTTTTGAGGTCAGGCGCAAGCTGACTTCACCACGGAAGGAGTTTCCGCTCAACAGGGCGGAAACTCCTTCTCGTGTTTCATCGTCAAAACCCGCCAACCTATGGCACCCCAGCGCGTGGCATCGTCCCGTGGATTCAAGGAGAATGATCACCAGATTATGCGATTGCAGGTAGCACGTATCGGCAAGCCCCACGGCATCCGTGGCGAAGTGACCGTTCAAGTTCTCACCGACGTCCCCGACGATCGTTTTGCACCCGGCGAGGTTCTGCACGTCGTCGACGGCCCGGTCAAAACCCTCACCGTCACCAAATCGCGCTGGAACAAAACCATTCTTCTGGTCGATTTCGCAGAAATCAAAGACCGCAATATGGCCGAAACCTTCCGCCAGGCACACCTGGAAATTGAAGTCACCGGCGAGGAAGAAAGCGCGTCGGACGAGTGGTACGAGCATGAGCTGCTGGACCTGAAGGTCATCCACGACGGCAAGCAGGTCGGCGTGATCACCGCACTGCGCACCAACCCAGCCCAAGACCTGCTGGTCTTCAAGGATCTGAACGGCGAAGAGGTCTACCTGCCATTCGTCGACGAATTCGTCCCGGATGTTGATCCCGAGGCCGGTACCGTGACCATCACCCCTCCGGCCGGCCTGCTTGAGCTGAACCAGGGCGAGGAAGAAAAGTAAGCATCATGCGCATCGACGTCGTCTCCATCTTCCCGGAGTACCTAGCACCACTTGACCTGTCGCTGATCGGCCGCGCCCGTGAAGAAGGCATCCTGGACCTGAAAGTCACCAACCTGCGTGATTTCACCACGGACCGCCACCACAAGGTCGATGACACCCCCTACGGCGGTGGGGCCGGCATGGTGATGATGCCCGAGCCATGGGGCCAAGCCCTGGACTCGGTGCGTGCCAGCGCGCCGGAGGCTGCCAAGCCGATCCTCATTGTGCCTTCTCCTGCCGGAGCGGTCTTCGACCAGCAGATGGCCTATGACTTCGCCGAGGAAGACCACCTGGTCTTCGCCTGCGGCCGCTATGAAGGAATCGACGAGCGCGTCATCGACTATGCGCGGGAGAACTTCACCGTCATCCCGGTCTCCATCGGAGACTACGTATTAAACGGGGGAGAGGTCGCGGTGATGGTGATGGTTGAGGCGATCGCCCGGCTCATCCCCGGAGTGATCGGCAACCCGGAATCCCTGGTCGAAGAATCCCACTCCGACGTGCTGCTGGAATACCCGGTCTACACCAAGCCGGCCGAATGGCGTGGCCGCCAGGTTCCCGAAGTCCTGCTTGGTGGCAACCACCAGCGCGTGGCCCGCTTCCGCCGTGATGAGCAGCTTAGCCGCACCGCAACCCGCCGTCCGGACCTCATCGAACTGCTCGACGCAGCCACGCTGAACCGCAAGGACCGCGACGCGCTATGGCACGCGGGATTTGCCGTCGTCGATGGGGAAATCATCGCTAAATCGCAGCTGGACTGGACCAAAGAGTCCTAGATCACGCATTCGGCCATCGGGCTTGCTCGCATCGATGCGCCGAATATGGCAAAATTGGTTCTTGGTGTGTTTTTGTCCGATTCCTGCCACAGGGGGAAGCCGGGCCTAGGGAAACCACCGCACTGGCAGCAACATAGGCTGCCGGTGGAAATACGTTTCGAAGAGATCACCGCTTGCGGTTGATGAGCTCCGCTACGAGGGTACGGTGACCTGTGGCATTGACCCTAGAGGATGCACCATGCATATTCTTGACTCAGTAAACGCAGCATCGCTGCGCTCCGACATTCCTGCTTTCGGCGCTGGCGACACCTTGAAGGTGCACGTCAACATCATCGAAGGTAAGAACTCGCGTGTCCAGGTTTTCCAGGGCTACGTCCTTGGCCGCCAGGGTGCAGGCATCGGTGAGACCTTCACCGTGCGTAAGGTTTCCTTCGGTGCCGGCGTTGAGCGTACCTTCCCAGTTCACTCCCCAATCATCGACAAGATTGAGCTAGTGTCCAAGGGCGACGTACGCCGTGCCAAGCTGTACTACATGCGCGATCGCCACGGTAAGGCAGCACGCATCAAGGAGAAGCGCGACTTCGGTACCAAGAAGTAATTTCGTTCTTCCATGAACGAGGTTGCTAGCCCCGAGCGAGCAACGAGCAAGCGCCGGACCTGGTTTTGGGTCTGGCGCTTCGCCGTTTTCGCAGTTATTTGTGGCCT
>DNHA01000064.1:9046-9412 GCA_003486025.1 Micrococcaceae bacterium
CAAAGTGTGCTCGTGGACCGCCGCGCCTACCTGGACGCCGACCCGCAGCGCGGAGACATCATCGTCTTCGACGGACGCGGTTCCTTCCTGCCCTACGCGCGTGCCTCTTTCGCTGACGACCTGCTCGGTGCGCTGCACCTGAGCGGCACCTCAAACACCTATATCAAACGCGTGATCGCCATAGGCGGGGACTCCGTTGAATGCTGCGGCGCCGGTGGCAAAATCCTGGTCAATGGCCACCCCATCGACGAGCCCTATATATACGACGGAAATGCACCCAGCGAGCAGCAGTTCTCCGCGGTTGTTCCCGAAGGACGCGTCTGGGTGATGGGCGACCCGGTGCTTCCCACCGGCGTGCCCGAACCG
>DNHA01000343.1 GCA_003486025.1 Micrococcaceae bacterium
CGCAAGGTTGACCGCCCCGAATGGCCCGCGCTCATTCAGACCAAGCGCGGTGTTGGCTACCTCATGCGCACTCCCGACCGACGCTAGGCACAATGCCGCTTTGCGGCTCAACGGATTGTAAAGTCATAACATGCAGGCTTTGAGAACACTGTGGCGTCGTACATCCTTGCGCACCAAATTGGTGCTGCTGATGTGCGCCTTGATGATTTGCGGCGTCGGCGCCACAGCGTTCGGTTCCGCACACACGCTTCGCATTTCGATGACCAATCNNCGTTCGGTTCCGCTCACACACTTCGCATTTCGATGACTAATCAAATCGATGATCAGCTCAATGTCTCAGGTCCCACGATGGGCTTTGGGCTGAATAAGGCCTATCAGTATTCCCTGGATAATGACCAGTCCGGCGAGAACGAAGGCATTGATCCAACTCTGCTCGGGCTCAACCGCTCGTACGCTGATATCCGCGATGAAAACGGCAAAATCGTTTACATCATGCCGCGTAGCCGAGTCACCCCTGGCAACAACGCTGACACTCCGCTGCTTGCACCGGAGCAAATGGCTGAATTAGCCAAAACCCCCTGGTCTCCAGTTACAGTTCCAGGCATGCATTCGGGTTCTGCCGGGTGGCGCGCAATGGTCGTTCCGCTGCCCACCAGTGGATTAAATGTTTTTATTTCCTTACCCCTTGAAAACGTCAATGATACGGTCCAGAAAACCGCAATTCTCGTTTTATCCACCGGCCTGCTTGCCACATTGATCATGTCAATGATCGCCTATGGTCTGACTTCAAGATCATTGCTTCCGCTCATTCGCGTTGAGCGCACCGCCGCGATGATTGCCGACGGCGATCTGTCTCAACGTGTACGGAATTATCCACCGGAAACAGAAGTCGGAAGGCTCTCGCGTTCCTTGAATGCCATGCTTGCGCAAATTGAGCGGGCCTTCCGCGACCGCGAGGCTTCGGAAACCAAAATGCGCCGGTTCATTCAAGATGCATCCCATGAGTTGCGTACCCCCTTGGTCACCATTCAGGGCTATTCGGAGTTCTACCGCCACGGTGGACTGGCAGATCCTGAAGCCTTGGACTCGGCCATGGGCCGCATCGAAGCTGAATCCAAGCGCATGGCACATCTGGTTGAAGACCTGCTGATGCTCGCTCGCCTCGATGAACAGCGCCCGCTGGAAAAACAATCTGTAGACCTCTTGGTGCTAGGCCAGGACGCTGTGGAAGACACCAAGGTCCGCGCACCTCTGCGCAAGGTGACCTTGGTCGGTTTGGACACGAAATATCCAGCGCCTGCCAGCACCGTCGGTGACGACGCACGAATCCGCCAGGTAATCGCAAACCTGATCACCAATGCGCTGCGCTACACCCCGGAAGACTCAGCAATCGAGATCGCGGTGGGTGTTCGTTCCCTCGTGGCCGGCGCATTAGACGCGGTACTTGAGATTCGGGACCATGGACCGGGCATTCCGGAAGAGGACGCCCACCGGATCTTCGAACGCTTCTACCGAGCGGACAGCTCGCGACAACGCGAGACCGGAGGCTCAGGCCTTGGCCTAGCCATTGTCGTGGCGATCGTGCAGCAGCACGGTGGCTCGGTAGCGCTCAGCGAGACTGCTGGAGGCGGAGCCACTATGGCGATCAGCCTGCCATACGTGCCCCTCCAAGAACCGCGGGAAATTGACGAGGACGGCCAGTAGGAAGCATCGGCTGCGCGTTGTCCACAATGGGCTCATGAAAGCTACGCTGCTGCTCCTGGCGGATTTATGGTGAACTCACCAATCCGATCTCCCCAAAGGCAGGATCTCCCATGAGCACCTTTTCAACCAACACCGGCGAAATGCAGGTGAAGTCGCAGGCCGTCATGAACACCATCGACCGGTTGCGGTCCGAAGTCTCCACGATGCAGATGAATCTGGACCAATTGCAGAGCACCTGGCAGGGTTCGGCCGCCACCTCGTTCCAATCGATCGTTGCCGAGTGGCGCAGCACCCATGTGCGCATTGAGGAAGCGCTAAGCAGCATTGCTACGGCGCTGAACCACGCCTCGATGCAGTACGAAGAAGTCGAACAGGTCAATACCTCGCTGTTCCGCTACTGATCGGTGCAGGCGGGCGCTCGGTACGCTTAGTCCATGAGCTTATTGATCGACCCGCCGCGCTGGCCCGCTCACGGCACCGTCTTTTCCCACCTGGTCTCGGACTCGTCCTTAGAAGAGCTGCATCAATTCGCCCTCGCACTAGGCATCAGCCGTAGAGCCTTCGATAGGGATCACTACGATGTGCCCCGCGAACGCTACGCCGAGATTGTCTCCGCGGGTGCGCGCGAGGTCAGCGGTGGAGAACTCGCTCGGTCGCTCACGCGCTCTGGACTGCGGATTGCGGCACGCTTGCGCCCCGAACGGCTGGATCCGGCCTTGCGCAAACGCTGGGAACGTACTTTTCCCGGGCATGCTGAACTTGCGACGGTTCTTTTATCCAAGTGGAGCCAGGAACACCGCTATTATCACGATCGTGTGCATCTGCTCGCCGTACTTGAAGCACTTGATTCTCTGTGCGGCACGCAAATTTCGGGGCAGGACCGGCTAATACTCGAATTAGCCGCCTGGTTCCATGATGCGGTTTATGAAGGCCAGAGCACCGACGAGCAGGACTCGGCCCAGCTCGCAGGACAATGCTTGCAAGGTCTTTTGCCCGAGCACACGGTAGCTTCGATCCAGCGGCTGATCATGCTGACCAGCACCCACCAACCACAGGCTGAGGTCCGGCTCGGCGCGCTATTGTGCGACGCAGACTTGGAAGTTCTGGCACGTCCTGCCCCCGCCTACCAGCGGTATACGCAGGCCGTCCGCGCCGAGTACGCGCAGGTGCCCCTGGCAGACTTCGCCCGGGGCCGGTCCAAGATACTTCGCGATTTGCTCGACAAGGACCAGTTGTTCGGCACTGCGCAGGCCCGGCAGCGCTGGGAGAGTGCTGCCCGCAGCAATTTGGCCGCTGAGCTGGAACAGCTATCCACACAGTTCTAACTACGCGCTGGCCTTCGTGCCGGGTTAACGGCCCGAGGGCCTGCTTCAGAACGAAGCAGGCCCTCGGGTTTGCTAGAAAACCGCCTGAGCGGTCGCTGAGCGAGGTACGGAGAGCTTAGAAGCCGCCCATTCCGCCCATGCCACCCATGTCGTCGCCACCTGGCATTGCAGCACCAGCAGGAGCTGGCTTATCTGCAACGACTGCTTCGGTGGTCAAGAACAGGCCGGCGATCGATGCAGCGTTCTGCAGAGCCGAACGGGTCACCTTCACTGGGTCGTTCACGCCTGCTTCAAGCAGATCGACGTACTGGCCGGTTGCGGCGTTCAGGCCATGGCCTGCTGGCAAGCCCTTGACCTTGTCGGCGACAACGCCTGGCTCCATGCCAGCGTTCAGTGCGATCTGCTTCAGCGGGGCTTCGATGCCAACGCGAACAATGTTCGCACCGGTGGCTTCGTCGCCTTCCAGCTGCAGCTTTGCAAACGCTAGCGCGCCAGCCTGGATCAGAGCCACGCCGCCGCCGGCAACGATGCCTTCTTCAACTGCTGCCTTGGCGTTACGCACTGCGTCTTCGATGCGGTGCTTGCGCTCCTTGAGCTCCACCTCGGTTGCGGCACCGGCCTTGAGCACAGCGACACCACCGGAAAGCTTTGCGTGGCGTTCCTGCAGCTTCTCGCGGTCGTAGTCCGAGTCGGTGTTCTTGATCTCGGCTGCGATCTGAGCCTTGCGGCCCTCGATGGCGTCGGCGTCGCCGCCGCCTTCAACGATGGTGGTCTCGTCCTTGGTGATAACGACCTTGCGGGCGGTACCCAGAACTTCGAGGCCAACGGTGTCCAGCGACAGACCGATTTCCTCGGAAACAACCTGGCCACCGGTGAGCAGTGCGATGTCGGTCAGCATAGCCTTGCGACGGTCGCCGAAGCCCGGAGCCTTGACGGCAACGGACTTGAACAGACCACGGATCTTGTTCAAGATCAGGGTAGCCAGTGCTTCGCCTTCCACGTCTTCGGCGATGATCAGCAGCGACTTGTTCGACTGCATGACCTTCTCCAGCAAGGAAACCATGTCCTTGACCGAAGAGATCTTCGAGTTGACGATCAGGATGTAAGGATCTTCCAACACGGTCTCCTGACGCTCAGCGTCGGTGACGAAGTATGCGGAGATGTAACCCTTGTCGAAGCGCATGCCCTCGGCCAGCTCCAGCTCAAGGCCGAAGGTGTTGGACTCTTCAACGGTGATAACGCCCTGCTCGCCAACCTTGTCCAGTGCTTCGGCGATCAATGCGCCGATTTCTGGATCGCCAGCGGAGATCGAAGCGGTAGCAGCGATCTGCTCCTTGGACTCGATCTTCTTGGCAGCTGCCAGCAGCTCAGCGGTGACGGCTTCTACTGCCTTGTCGATACCGCGGCGCAATGCGATTGGGTCGGCACCGGCAGCAACGTTGCGCAGGCCTTCCTTGACCAGAGCCTGAGCGAGCACGGTTGCGGTGGTGGTACCGTCACCGGCGACGTCATCAGTCTTCTTGGCTACTTCTTTGACGAGCTCGGCGCCGATCTTCTCGTATGGATCTTCGAGCTCGATTTCCTTGGCGATGGACACACCGTCGTTGGTGATAGTAGGTGCGCCCCACTTCTTCTCCAGGACAACGTTGCGGCCGCGTGGGCCTAGGGTCACCTTTACGGCGTCCGCCAGAATGTTCAGGCCGCGCTCAAGTCCGCGGCGTGCTTCCTCGTCAAATGCAATCATCTTGGCCATAGTGGCTTTCGGTCCTTTCGGGACGATTTTGCGAAAATGCAACCGACAGACAGCGCCCGCGACGGACGAGCGCACCGGTATCGGCATCGGGCCGACAACCGAGATGAGCTCTCGCTATCTGAGGTATTCTTCACGCTCCGTGCGTTGACAAACCGCGAGGGCCGAAAGGGTTCGATTTTAAAACGAACAGCCGATCGGCATTAGCAGTCGCAACGCATGAGTGCTAATACAAATATTGGCACTCTCGCATGGCGAGTGCAAGCTGATCGGCTGTGAGCGAAGCGAAATATTACTTGGAGTTCAACGTATCGTCGGCGCCAAGGACCACCGTGACACGGTTGGGAATGTTCTGAGTCTGCAAAACTTCATCGATACCTAGGACCTCGGCGGCTTTTTCTGCGGTGGTCCGGTAGGCCTCGGACATGTAATAGACGGTCGAGGTTTGCGCATCCCGGGTCCAATTGTCCGTCACGATGTTCGTAAAATCGGCCTCGGCCAATAATTCTTCACCAGCACCGGCTGTGCCTGCAATATTCGCCCCGTTGTAGACACCAATGAGCTGGCCGTACAACACATCGGCGTCATCAATGGTGCTTGAGGGGGTAGCGCTTTCGGATGGTTCGGCACTGGGACTTGGCGAAGTTTCATTTGCAGTCGCTTCGGTATTCTGTGTCGGTTCGGAACCGCTGAGACGATCGGCGACACTCGGGCCGTAGAAGAAGCCCACTCCACCGATGAGCAACACCGCGATTGCGGACAGGACTACCCAACGAAGCTTGCTGTCCTTGCCCTTGGCGGCGGCAGACTGCGCCCAGCCGTGGGCATGATGCGACCCCACACGGGTACTAAACTCCGGAACGCGATCAAATTCGTCACGTGGGTAGTTGGTCATTCTTGTCCTTGCTCGAGGTCTGGCTGGCCGAGGCCGGCTAAGAACTTAACGTTCTCCACCGACGGTACCGCTCACACGACGCTTGGTAGATCGAAGTCTACGCAACCGCTTTACCAGCATTGGGTCGTAGGCCATCGCCGCGTCCGTGTCGATCAGCTGGTTGAGCAGCTGATAGTAGTTCGTCGGCGAAATTGAGAACTGCTTAGTGATGGCCTGTTCCTTGGCTCCGGCATATTTCCACCACAGTTTTTCCATGTTCAAGATTTGCTGCGAACGCTCATCGAGCTCTGAATCGGGATTCATTACAAAATCCACCAAAACCTCATTGCCTGCCATGCGTCTCACCTCTTCCTTGAACACCGATTAGCCGGGTCTCTTTATGCTTTCATATCCACACATGGTGGACACACCACCGATATTCTAACCAATCAATGAACTCGATGCCGTGTAACGCGGCACAACCGCGCCGGAAACGGGCAGAATAGTTGATATGGACAACCAACAGCCAGCGCTCTTTGAGGCTCCCGCCCCGCAGCCTCTGCCGGTATATTCAGCCACTGACTTCCCGTTCTATTTTGGTTCGAAATCACTAGCCAGCAACGGGTTTATCGCAGAAGACTGGGTATCGACGTTGGAGCCGCTTGATGGCCTGTTGCAGGATATCGCCCTGCAATTAGCTCTGCGTTCGCAAGCTGGGGAGCAGATCTTGCCGGCCCCAGAGGTGATGTTGCGCGCACTGTCGCTTCCCCTGGCCAAAATCAAAGTTCTGATTATCGGCCAAGACCCTTATCCAACCCCAGGGCACGCAAACGGCCTCGCCTTCGCCGCAGAGAAAAATGTTCGGCCGCTGCCTCGCAGTTTACGAAATATCTATAAGGAGCTCCGCTCCGACCTTGGGGTACCCGAAGCTCCTGATCCGGATCTCAGCCCTTGGCACGAACAAGGGGTCTTGTTGCTTAATCAGGTTTTCTCGGTGACAGCCGGGCAGGCTGGAAGCCATCAGAAGCTTGGCTGGGCACCGGTTGTCGTGGCGATTATCGCCGCGCTCAATTCACGCAAAAATCCGGCAGTCGCCGTATTGTGGGGAGCGCACGCGCAAAAATTGAGTCCGCTGATGGGCAATATGCCGCAGGTGCACAGCGTCCACCCTTCTCCGTTATCGGCCAGCCGGGGCTTCTTTGGCTCAAAACCCTTCTCCCAAATCAATAGGCACCTGACCGATTCTGGTCAGGTGCCTATCAATTGGAAGCTACCGGCCGCCTAACGGCGGCGGATCCAGCGGCGTTCGCGTCTAGCGTTCGAGGTCAAAGGACGACAGAGCGTATCGCCGAAGACCACACCGCCGGCGATGGACAGCATAATGGCAAAGGCGTTGAACATCTCCACCAAACTCGAGAACATGTCATCCACGTCGAAAACGATGCCGTACATTGCACGGAATATCATCAGGCCTGGAAGCATGAACATGACAGCAGGCGCCGCGATGACCAGCTGTGGCGAGCGTAACTTGTCCGCCAGGAAACGCGCTGCGAAACCGATAATCGTCGCCACAACGGCCGGAGTAGCTCGAGAGCCCAAGCCGATTTGTTCGGCCAGCAATAAGACCAGGTAGCCGCCCACGGCTATCAACATGGTTGGAAGCAACAGCCGCTTCGCGGTCTGCTCGGTCACCGCACCGGCAAGAATAGCCACTGCAACCAGGCCAACAAGCATCCACGTTGGATAGTTAATGGCAACGATCCGGTGAACGTCCACCTTGTCGCCTCCGAAGACCGAAGAAACGACCAAGGCCGAAGAAATTCCCGACAAGATCGCCGTATAGGTCAGTCCGGCCGAGAACAGACGTCCGACGGCCGTCACGGGGAACCCGTTGATCGCATCTTGCAGCGCCGAAACAAATCTGCCCGAAGGCAATAGCAACAAGATACCACCGGAAACGACCAATGCAGGGTCCAGCGGGGCGTGCACTTGGTGGCTTAGCAATGCAATGACGGTCACGGTAAAGGTTGCAGTGGCGACGGAGAAGAACTCCGGCACGCGCCAGCGTGAGCCATAGCGCCCGATCTGCGAGATCAGCCATGAGGAGACCATCGCGACCAGTGCGCCAAGCCACGAACCGCCAATGAAGAGTACAAAGGCTGCCGCGAAGATCGATTGCCCGGAGGCCACCACCCAGCGGGGAAACGGTTTCGGTTTCCGCGTAATTTCTTTCAGTTGCTTGGCCGAAGAAGTCCGCGACACACCGCCGGCAATAATATCCGAGACCAGCTCGTGAACCATCACCAGACCTGCATAGTTGGTGGTATAGGAACGAACCACGCGCAAAATCGAATAGCTTTCAGCATCCGGTGGACTGTAGTTCAGGTGCAACGACTGATTAGTGATGTCAACATCCAGATGGCTGAGCCCCAAGGCAGCGGTCACCGCGATAATGCTGGTCTCGACCTCCAGCGCACCGGCACCATAACGAATCAGCGTCTCACCGAGGTCCAAGGCAAATTCCATGGTCCGTCGGGCCGATGCATCTTGATCGACGTTGACCTTTGGATTGGCGTACGGGGTTCCGCGTAACCGGTCAACGACTTTTAGCGCTTCGGTTGGTGGCGTGTCTGAAATCCACATTTTAGCCAACAGCCGACGAGCTACCGGGTTGGCGCGCGTCGGCATTAACGTGATGCCGTCATCCGAGGTATGAACTTGACCGGTGCGTGACTCGATATCGGTAGCGTCAGCTGCCGCAACGCTTGCACTTACCGCAGTATTCAGCGGCAGTTCTGAAGCCATCGTAGTCTCAACGGACACCGGTTCCGGTAGGTGCCCCATATTGATTTCACTCGTCAAAATACGAGGCAGCGACCCGGCCAATGGCGATGGGTCTTCACCCGCATCTTTTGACTCCACGGACTTCTCGCCATGGTCTTGCTGCGCCACGAATCACTCCCCCTGAGGCTCTTTCTTACTCGTCTTCCTCACGATACAACCATGGCCTGTCAACCGGCAGAGAGGAACCCCCTTCCGCTGAGTATCCCTGAACACATCTGTCATTTTTTGTTCTCGGAAATAAAAAATGACTCCAGCTGGTTACCTAATTAGATGCAATTGCATGAATTTTTTGGAAAAGAGGAATATCGTGACATCTGTCGTACCGACCCCTAAGACGCCCGAGATCGGCGTGGAAACCTTCGGTGATATCACCGAAGACTTGCAGGGCAAATCGCTGTCTCCGGCCCAGGTAATCCGCAACGTCATAGTCGAAGGTCAGCGGGCCGAACAGGTTGGGCTGGACTTCTTTGGCATAGGCGAACACCACCGCGATGACTATTCGGTGTCGGCTCCGGAAATTGTTCTCGCCGCACTGGCTCAGGCCACCGAAAAAATCCGTTTGGGAACTGCGGTGACCGTCCTGTCAAGCGACGACCCGGTACGGGTCTACGAACGATTTGCAACCTTGGACGCCATTTCCCATGGCCGTACCGAAATCATCGCAGGTCGAGGATCCTTCATCGAATCGTTCCCGCTTTTCGGCCTCAACCTCGACGACTACGAATCGCTCTTCGAAGAGAAACTTGACCTCTTAGCAAAAGTCCGCACCGGCCTACCGGTGACGTGGAGCGGTGAGCATCGCGCAGCCCTTGAAGATCAACAGCTCTACCCACTGCTGGAAAAGGATCCCATCACCACTTGGGTTGGTGTTGGCGGCAGCCCGCAGTCGGTAATTCGGGCCGCCCGCCATGGACTGCCCTTATTCATGGCGATCATTGGCGGACAACCGGCCGCCTTTGAACAACTTGTGCAGCTCTATCATCGTGCGCTGACGCAGTTCGGGCAGCCAGCACAGCGAGTAGGCGCACACTTCCACGGACTTGTTGCCCCGACGGACAAAGAAGCCTTGGAATTGCTGTGGCCGCATTATCAGCGCACTATGAACCGCTTGGGAGCAGAGCGAGGGTGGCCGCCTGCAAGCAAGATGCGCTTGGAGGCTTCCATGGGACTAGATGGCGCCATGATGGCAGGCAGCCCACTGACCGTGGCCACCAAGATGGCCAAGGTCGCCAAGAGCTTAGGCCTCAGCCGGGTGGACATCAAGTATTCGGCAGGTTCGTTGCCCCACGAGACGATGCTGGACAGCATTGAACTTCTGGGCCGGGAAGTCAAACCGCTCGTCCACGAGATGCTCGCCAAGTAAACCCGAACAAAAGACCCCGCTCAAAGCAGAACGCGAAAGCCACCGCAGTGATGCGGTGGCTTTCGCGTTCTTTGGTGGATCTTACTGGACTCGAACCAGCGACCTTTCGCGTGTGAGGCGAACGCTCTAACCAACTGAGCTAAAGATCCATCTGCGCGCTGACCTGCCGGTCAAGCACCTAAATGATCTTAGCGGTCTTTGCACTGCACACAAAATCGATTTCTCCACTGCAACCATCTGGGCCACCTTGGCGCTCCCAATTTTTGAGCACTGCCACACTAGCCAGCAAGAAAAGAGGCGATGACAAGCACAAAAATATGGAGTCGTTTCGTTTATCTAGATTTAACATTTTTGCCCCTTTTTTGGCTTGCCAAATAGGCCTGCTAAACCGCATAATTTTTCTAGCTCATCGAGCTCAAGCTGGGCCCTACAAGGAAGCTACCGGAACCCACCGGTACCGGTCCCCTGAAGGCCAACGAAATCCGCCGACCGGCATTCAGCCACAAAGCAAAAGCCATATCTTTCGTTCGTCTTAGCCTTAGGACCGATCCCAGTGCACTCTTTCCTGCGCTATGCCCTCTCCACTTCCACACCACTTGGTGCTGCTCGTTCCGAACTGGAAAGCCTGTACCCAGTGATTGACGACCGCTGGAATCAGAAAATTGACCGTGCCCGCTATATTGTCTCGGTCTACGATTCTCACCTGCTTATAGCTGCGGGAATCGTGCACGACTCGGTGATTGCTCCGACTAGCGTCATGGGCGCGCTCGAGCTCGGTTGCATGAGCGTGCGTCCGGAGTACCGCCGCCGAGGAATCCGTCAGCAGGTCACGGAACTGCGATTGGATTTTGTACTCAAAACCGGATGCACACCCATCACCGTCATTGACTCGGCCAATCCGGGATCTTGGGCTGCCTACGAACGATCAGACGTGTGGGAGCGCGAACGTAGCTTTGACTATCAGGGGCAGACCAAATACATTTACCGTGCTGTTCCAGCTTTAACGGAACACCCAGCTACCACGCTCGACGTGGAATTACCGTTGCTGACTGCACCGAGAAATTCCACTCCGCTTCCCGCGGCGTGGGGTTTTGATGAGCCAAGTGAAGTCAAGCANNGCTAAAAAAGCGCTTCTTGCAACTCATCTACTGGGTCATGCCCCGGAAGCGGGGCAACTTCACCGGCTCGGCGAGCGCGTGCGGCTTCATGCAGATCGATCGGCGTAACCTTCAAGACTGAATCGACCATGGCGTTCATGAACTGAGCCGTTCCGATATCATCTGGGACAGGGGTATGCACGACTTTTACTTCGGGTTTTTCGGCCTGGTCATCCCAGTCCACCAGTAAGAGTCCCGTGGCGCTGTATCCAAAGCCGTCGCCGAAGTCGCGCAGTTTCCGGATCATGTCAACGGTACGTCTGAATGCTGCCGGTTCGGATTCAAGGATCGTCGCGCGTTGGACAAAATAGAATCCGACGGCAGCCAGAGGGTAGCGGGCGCGGAGGTTTGCCGCATCTCCATAGGCTTCTTCGTATCGATTGGAGAGGTTCTTTCCAAATGAGGAAGTCATCGCCTTAGTACTCAATAGCAGTTCGGGGCCTGTGGACCAATGGGTCATCACCACGTCGGTTTGTTTCATATAGGCGCGGCCTAGAATTCTTGCATCGGTACTTCCTGCTTTACCTGCCAAGATCGCGTCATGCAGCTCCTCAGAGAGCCGTTCAGGCAATTTCCGCAGCAATTCAAGAATGTCTGAGGAAAGCACCCGTGGTGCTTCTGAGCGTGGCCAGACTAAATCAGCATCAAACCCGGCCCTGCGCAGTTCATGCGCTAACCAAGCGTCCACGCCTTGCGCGNNGCGTCCGGAGCGTGTCACTGCTTTGGAGCGCACTGGAATGCTCAATAACCGCTCTAAGGTCTCAAAAGACGGGTTGAATTCCTGGGTGACAGCGCCATTGCGGATCCAGGGAGAATCTTTCGGTGCAGATAATAAAGTCGCATCATATTCTGCAAAGGCTAAGTTCTTTTCGACTGCGCCAGTTCCCACGCTTAGTTCTCCACTGCCTTCGCTCGTGACTTCCGTCGTTCCAACATATCTTGGCGGGCTCGGTGCAATGCACTGAGTGCCACATCATCTAAGCCCAGCATTTGGCCCAGCACAATATCGTCAACTAACGCAGTGGCTTCTTGTTTTTTACCGTGCTCAAGATAGGAGCGAACGTCGTCTTTGATACTTAGCAACTGTTGCTCATATTGGGCCACAAGATGTGCCGCGGGCACCGGGAGCTTATCGGCCTCGCTCGGTTCCAGCTTCAAAATACCCCCACCATAGGAGCGTCCCACCATCTCGGCGCCGAGCATCGTTAAAGTATTGAGCGAGGCCAAGGGCAGTAAGGAACGCCCCAACTCGCGTACTTCTGCGCCGAGGTACACACCATGGATTGAGTTAATGTGGTGCACCCCCGCATGGTTCGTTGTCAGGCGTGGGGTGTCGGCATTCATATAGGTCATGAACAGGTCTGGAACAGAGAGCAATGGGACTCTCCACCACGGGGTGCGCATCCGGCACTTGTAGGCTTGATCCACCAGCTCAAGTTCGCCGCTGTTAATCAGCTCTTCCCCGGCGGCGGAGGCCTCAGCCACCGGACGGAACATCAGTGTCGACAGGCCGTGCTCACCCAGGCGTTGCCACTGTTCCGCGTTCAGCTCTAATCCACGAAGGTGCCGTGATCCAGGTGGGGAAATCCGCACTAGGTCAGACTCGGCCAATCCCAGCTCTTCGGCCCGTGCGGGACTGAGCGTAAACCACTTGTTATTGCCGGTAACGGCGCCCAATGATGTTTCGCCCCAGCCTTGGAGATTGCTATAAGCCGCATTGGCCAAGGCATGATTCAAGATCCCCTGCGCTTCAAGGGTCACCAGTGAGCCGGTCCACCGGTCGCTAGGTGTTGTTGGTGTGTGCTTGCTACCCTCGGTCAGTTGGGCTAGGTCATCGGCGTTACGGAACTGGTGCAGGCTAAAGGAAGTGCTAGAGCCACGGCGATATCCCTCGGCTAGCAACAGCACCACTTCTTCTTGTGCATCAGCAAAGAGCCGCTGTTCAAAGACGACCAGATGCACATCTGCGAATCGTTCGAGCAACATAGCTCGAACCGGTCCCGCGTAGTTGACGAACATCAGTTCAGCCGGAAGAACTAAGGCGAGCCGTCCACCAGATTTCAGAAAACTCGTAGCATGAACTACAAAGGCGGCCCAGACCGAGGCAAGCTCATTAAGCTCGACTCCGCTCGTTCGAGCGGCTTCACGTGAAAGCTGCCGCTGGGCACCGCGGTGCAATTGGTAACGCACGTAGGGTGGGTTGCCAATGACGGCATCCATATCTGCGGTGCCAGGAACTTCAAAAAAGTTTGCGTGCTGAATCTCGGCCTGAGCGCCCTGTGCATCCAGAAGTGCCCGTGCGGCGAGTACGGAAGCTTCGTGAAGTTCCACTCCCCAAAGTTCTACGTCCCCACGTCCGTCATTGGTTACTTGGTGTGCCGTGGTCAAAAATTGTGCTTCCCCGCAAGAGGGTTCCAGCACACGGCGTCCCTGCTCCCCGAGGGCCCACTGAGCCATAAAGCGGGCCACGGGTTCTGGGGTGAAATAAGCGCCGCGCTCATGCTTGGCGGTATCTTTCACGCTACTATTTTTGCTCTTCAACACACATCGATCTTTCCATGGCCGGCAGACGTTTTAGCCAGACAGCAACGGGGGTCATCCACCGGGCTGGGCTCCAGCGTGTTTCGCTGGCTCGCAGATTCACGGCGGGAAGGTTTCTCTCACCTTCTATTCTACGGGCAGGGATGCAAAGACCGATTAGTGCTTGGCGCGCAGCTTGTTGATGCCCACAACTACCAAGGCAACCACGCAGCCAATCAAGAACCCGGCGATACAGGAGAACGCGGTATTTGTCAGCCACCCCAAGACGGCGCCTGCCGAACCTGTCGCGTCATGAACCAAAAGTTCCATGTGGTGCACAAAACCATAAGGGGCATGCCACCCAAGTTCGTCCATACCCACAAGGATGAGGTGACCACCGACCCACAGCATGGCCACAACACCGACCTTGCTCAAGATCGACATCACGATCGGCATACCCTTGACTAGGCCACGGCCCACCGTCTGCGAAAGTGTAGATGCTTTCTGAGCCATATTCAGCCCAATATCGTCCATCTTAACTATCAGTCCCACCGCGCCGTAGACGACTACCGTCATGAGAATCGCAATGACAATTAAAATCAATGCTCGATTCAGGAATGGTTCATGGGACACCTCGTTGAGCGAGATGACCATGATCTCCGCGGAAAGCACTAGGTCGGTGCGGACGGCAGAGCCAATAATTGCCTTCTCATCCCGAACGCCCTCCTTGCCACCGGGGCTGTGATGCTTGATCACACCCATGGCTTCGAGTAGCTTTTCGGCACCCTCAAAAACGAGATACGCTCCGCCGAGCATCAGAATAGGGGTCAATGCCCACGGCGCAAACTGAGAAAGAATCAAAGCGACCGGCAAGATGAACAGCAGTTTATTCCGGATGGAACCTACCGCGATCTTCCAGATAATTGGGAGCTCGCGCTTTGGCGATAGGCCCTTCACATATTGGGGTGTGACTGCGGCATCGTCAATGACCACACCTAGGGACTTAGTACTTGCCTTAGCAGCTCCCAAGGCGATGTCGTCTAATGATGCAGCGGTGACCTTTACTAGGGCTGCGACATCATCGAGAAGGGCTACGAGTCCACCGGCCATGCCAGGCTCCTTGAATTGTTCTGTTGTCTTTTGTCGTGCCAAGTTCCCGCTGAGGAAACAACAGCAAAACTCACCTGAAGTTTAGCGCCCCGAACGACAAAAAACCTGAATCAACCAAGTCTTTGCAAAATGCCCAGCGCACCGGCACCACGTGTCGAACGGATAATGTGAAAAAAGACCCTCGTCATCGTTCGTTTCAAACGTTGACGAGGGTCATCCGAGCCCCCTATCGGATTCGAACCGATGACCTACGCTTTACAAGAGCGTTGCTCTGGCCAGCTGAGCTAAGGAGGCGTACTAAATAAGAATATCCGAAGACTAGGCTCTACTGCGAATCGAGCGGCCGAGGGTATTAACGCAAGCAAGGCAGCACCTCATGGATGAGATACTGCCTTGCGTCTGCGCAGGAAGTCATTTAGCGCATTAGCTACTTGCTGACTGCTAATTGCATCAGTTTAGGCATTAGCCTTGATAGCCGACTCGACTGCTTCGGCGAAGTCCTTCGAAGCTAGATCAACGCCCTTGCCCTGGACGAAGATGCTCGGGGTGCCGCCCACACCTTCATTCTGTGCGGTCACCGTAGCCCTTTCAACGAACGGACGGAAAGTCCCCTTGTCGATGCAGCTCTTCACCGAGTCGGAGGCGCCGGCAGCGACAGCCATGTCAGAAAGCTCAGCATTCTTCATTTCACCCTGGTCGTAATGCCCCCACAATGCCGTAGCAAAGTCCAAGTAAGCTGCTGGGCTCTGGTCAGCAACACAAGCCAAGGCGTTGGCACCACGTGAAGAGAAGTTCGATGGTGATCCACCATCAAGGAATCCGACGTTGCGGTATTCCAAGGTGATCTTGCCATCGGCTAGCCACTGCTTGAGCTGAGGCCCATAAGTGCTTTCAAACTCTGCACAGTGAACGCAGTTCGCATCTACGTACAAGGTTACGTTGACTGGTTCACCCTTGGCCCCCACAATCAGCTCGCTAGGTTCCGGGGTCGCAGGCCGGTCACTGCTAAGCACAAGATTGGTGTTGTCGATCTTTACCCCGGAGGTATCGGCCACCGTGGTAGGCGAGGTCAGCAGGATGCCGCCGGCAGCGTTACCACCCTGAGGAGCCGAACCGGTCTCGGAAATCTTCGCGTTGTTATTTTGCACGATGAGCACGACGACGAGCGCCACGACCACCACCACTGCTGCGAGCACACCGAGCTTAACCATCAATGATTTTCGCTTCTGAGCGGCAGCCTGAGTTGCTTGCATCTGCGCAGCCTTTTCGCGGGCGCTAGCGCTGCGCTCCGCTTTGGACGGACGCGAGTTGTTTGTCGACATAAGTTTGATTGTTCCTTGGCTCAACTGAAATACTCTAATCTGCCTTCAAGCTTAGCCAATGCAATGGCTCAAATACCCCTTAACGCGCACTTTTTCCGACCTTCACAGGATGCGCATAACATTCACCAACACAGCGCAAAGCCCCTTACCGCGGTTATTTGAGTCTTCAACCAAGTCATCACGCGAAAGTTCATTATTTGTCTTGACCATGGGTTAAAAGAGCAATAAGGAGCCTTGTCACGTACATTGAGTGGTAGAACACGGTTTCACCCGGATTCCGGACTTGATCCGAAAACTGGGGCAAAGCGATGTTGGTTCACTTGGACCATCATTTGCTGATGACCGGCAAACTGCGGTGGTTCCATTCGCAGTAGTTACATGGCCAGGAGGTTTACGGTGGGCAATGAACTAACAGTCGCTAGCGAGAACAATTCCTACGATTTTGTGGTGGTGGCTAACCGGCTGCCGGTCGACAGGATTACGCTGCCTGATGGGACTCAAGGTTTTCAGCGTGCCCCAGGCGGCTTAGTAACAGCCTTGGAACCCGTGATGGCCGCGTCCGAAGGTGCATGGGTGGGCTGGCATGGCGGTATCGATGAAGAACTAGCCGAATTCGACAAGGACGATATTCATCTCGTCCCGGTTCCGCTCAGCGAACAAGACCTCAATCTCTACTACGAGGGTTTTTCAAACTCCACCCTTTGGCCGCTCTACCACGATGTCATCGTGCCACCCGAATACCACCGCACCTGGTGGGACCGGTATAAGAAGATCAACCAACGTTTTGCCGATGCAGTGGCTCGGACAGCTGCACAGCACGCCACCGTGTGGGTCCACGATTATCAGTTGCAGCTAGTGCCACAAATGCTAAGGCTGGCCCGGCCAGATTTGAAGATTGGATTCTTTCTTCATATTCCATTCCCAGCCGCCAGCTTGTTCTCGCAGCTGCCATGGCGCACGCAGATCCTGGAAGGACTCGCAGGAGCCGACTTGGTTGGCTTCCAGCGTGAGACCGATGCCTCGAATTTCCTGCGCTGCCTACGCCGTTTCACCGACTACTCCACCAAGGGCCATGAAGCCACACCTTCGGCCACACATGGAATTCAGAACTTGTGCAGGGCGGAAGCCCATCCAATTTCGATCGATACGGAAGAAATAGCGAAGCTCTCACGCGATCCGCAGATTATTGCCCGGGCAGCCCAGATCCGCTTGGAACTGGGCAACCCAAATACCATCATGCTCGGCGTAGACCGACTCGATTACACCAAGGGTATCCGGCACCGGCTCAAGGCCTACGGCGAGCTGCTCAACGATCAGTCGCTGCGTGCCGGAGATGTCTGCCTGATTCAGGTCGCCAGCCCGAGCCGTGAAAATGTCGGCTCGTATATGGAACTGCGTGATCAGGTAGAACTCATGGTCGGGCAGATCACCGGGCAGCACGACACCTTGAGCCACACAACCCTTCGCTATCTGCACCATTCGTACCCGCTACGCGAAATGATCGCTTTGTACCTTGCCGCTGATGTACTGCTGGTCACGGCATTACGCGATGGCATGAACCTTGTCGCGAAGGAATATGTGGCCTCGCATCAAGACGGACGAGGGGTTTTGGTGCTCTCGGAATATACCGGGGCAGCGGATCAGCTGACCCAGGCAGTACTAGTAAACCCGCATGATATCGACGGGATGAAATCAAAGATCATTGAAGCGGTCCACATGGATCAAAATGAACAGGCCCGGCGTATGCGCCGGATGAATCGCCACCTGTTGGAAAACGACGTCACCAGTTGGTCCGCACATTTCCTTGCAGAGCTGGCGGAAATCAATTCACGGGCAAACCAGATTAGCCCCACCCCTACGCACTAAATACCACTACTAGCCTGAACGGAACGATCGTGCCAAAACTTGCCCCGGAGCTCTCTGCTGCGCTGTCCACCTTCGCCGGGCATCGCAGAATACTAGTCGCTCTAGATTTTGACGGAACTCTTTCGCCACTCGTGGACCGGCCAGAAGATGCCAGGCCAACCCCGCAGGCAGCTCAGGTTTTTGAGGAACTCTCACAACAATATGGTGTGCGAACAGCCGTGGTCTCGGGCCGAAACCTCGATTCACTCACCGAAGTTTATCCAGCTCCCCGCCCCGAGAACCTCATTGGTTCCCATGGTGCGGAGCGGCGAGTGCCTTCGGTGCCCAGCGGCTCACCCGAACAGCCTGAACTGTCTGCATCGCAACGCGCTAATCTCAAAGAATTGACCGCCAAACTCAGCGAAGTAGCGCAGGGATACGAAGGGGTCAGCTTGGAATATAAACCCTCGGCCACCGTGCTTCACGTGCGTCAAGCGCCAAGTATCGAGCTGGCCGATGCAGCTATCATCGAGGGGCAACAGGCCCTTGCGCATCTAGACGAACTGCGTCTCATGGCAGGCAAATCGGTGTTGGAGGCTTCGGTTCATTCTGGCAACAAGGGACAGGCTTTGCAGTGGCTCCGTAAGGTCCTTGAGGTAGACGCATTGCTATTCATTGGCGACGATGTCACGGACGAAGATGGTTTTCGAATATTGAACCGGGAGGATCTCGGAATTAAGGTGGGCGATGGCCCCACTCTGGCCGCCCATCGAATCGCTACCCCGGAAATGTTGCCAGAACTTTTGGAATTACTGCTTTCCATGCGAAACTAAAGTGTCCCATATCACTTTCACTATGGATCGTCGGGCACGTACCTGCCCGTGAAAGGATTGTCATCATGGCAACTGTGACCTTTGAAAAGGCCACCCGAATTTACCCGGGCGCACTTGTGCCCTCCGTCGATGCAATTGATTTGCAGATCGAAGACGGTGAATTCCTGGTATTAGTTGGCCCCTCGGGCTGTGGAAAATCAACCACCTTGCGAATGCTTGCTGGGCTTGAGGAAGTCAATTCTGGGCGCATTCTCATTGGCGATAAGGACGTAACCAACGTTCCGCCTAAGGACCGCGATATTGCGATGGTCTTCCAGAACTATGCGCTCTACCCGCATATGACCGTCGCCGAAAACATGGGCTTTGCGCTCAAGATCGCAGGCATAGACAAGGAAGAGCGCAATAAGCGTGTCCTTGAGGCTGCAAAGCTACTGGATCTTGAACAGTATTTGAATCGGAAGCCCAAGGCGCTCTCAGGCGGCCAGCGTCAGCGCGTGGCCATGGGCCGCGCAATTGTTCGCTCCCCTCAGGTATTCCTCATGGATGAACCACTGTCCAACCTCGACGCCAAGCTCCGTGTGCAGACGCGCACGCAGATCGCCTCGCTGACCCGTCGCTTGGGCGTCACCACCGTGTATGTCACGCACGACCAGGTTGAAGCGCTCACCATGGGCGATCGAGTGGCGGTTCTGAAAGACGGTGAAATCCAGCAGGTAGGAACACCACGCGAGCTTTACGATCACCCGCGGAATGTTTTTGTTGCCGGATTCATCGGCTCGCCGGCAATGAATCTGGTGGAGCTGGAAGCTGCTAACGGCCAGGTTCTCTTTGGCGGCTCCTCCTTGCCGGCAGTTGGCGCTCAAGGCGCAACAACCCTGGGCATTCGTCCCGAAGACCTGACTCTCGGTTCTTCCACGGAAGGTGTTGAACTGATTGTGGATGTGGTCGAAGAGCTCGGTGCCGACGCATACGTTTACGGTACGGCGAAGTTGGCTGGCAAAGACCAGACCATCGTGGTTCGCGTCAACGGCCGTACCCCACCAGCCCGTGGACAGAAACTGAACATCGTGCCCAAGGTCGAACATGTACATCTCTTTGATACCGAGTCGGGATTGCGTCTAGCAGACTGATCAACGGTAAAACAGCAAGCCCCGATCCAAAGTACTTAAACTGCTTGGGTCGGGGCTTGCTGCCGAAAGCTGCAGGATATTTGTTAAACGTCGAAGGCCCCGAGAATATCTCGGGGCCTTCGGTAAAATATGTCCGGCGATGACCTACTCTCCCACACCCTCCCNNCCGGGCGTTTCCCCCACGCTATGATCGCCGTAACTCTAACCCTCACGGTTGAACCGTGGGAAAATTACAGTGTCATTCGCAGTTGCGATAACTCAATAACTATAACAGGATCCATGGCTCTCGCGCCAATCGATTGGCTCCCAATAACAGTGCCCTTCGCCACAGTTTCTTGCTCCACAGTACTGGCAATAATTAACGCGCTGGCTGC
>DNHA01000151.1:0-251 GCA_003486025.1 Micrococcaceae bacterium
CCTGCCCCGTATGGCACCGCTTGAGCCGCAGCCGCAGACTGTGGAGCCTTAAGCGTCCATTTCTACGCGTCGGCCAGCTGACGTTTCTCTCGTCACGATCACAATCGCGGCATCGGCATCGGCATCGGAGTTTGATCGCATCAACACTTGACTCTGAACGGAACGTCCACTGTGAAACGGGGAGGCCGCTCAAGTACGAAAAGCTGGGAACCAACGCGGAGAACACGCCAACGGCCACTTTGATTACCAGG
>DNHA01000151.1:275-1873 GCA_003486025.1 Micrococcaceae bacterium
TACACGAACGTTAGAATGGGCCTATGGTGGTTGCTCAAACGCGCACTTCGCGCACGGATCAGCTATGAACCATGACGATGCACGGGCCGACTTAGATGATTTCGCGGCCGATATGGCGGCGTCTACCCATTCTTGGAACTATTCCAAACGGCTGGACACCTTGCGCTCTCTGGAAATCCTCTCAAAGAAGGCACTGCGCTCGATAGTAGGGCTACCCAATGAAGCTGAGTGCCGAAATGGCATTGAAGCAGTGCTGGATAGGATCAAAAGCATGCTGGCAGCCACTGAGCAGCTCGAGTTGCTGAGAAGCAACTATCGGCATTGAGCTATCAATCTGGTTCGAAGGCAGAATTCACTGCATTCATGGGCTGCTGAAGCGTATTCAGCAGCCAAAGCTCTTTTTCGCCAAAAAAAGTGGGACATAGGCGTATCTCTCAACTTGCTTCATCTCGCTTGAGACAGCCGCGGCCTTTGCGTACCCGAACTACCCACATCATTCATGCCGCAGCTGGGTGATCGCCACGAAGAACAATGAGCCATCTCCCGCACACGGGTGCTGATTCGGCTCTGCCACACGTGGGGCCAAAGCGGATCAGTCCTGAGACGTGCTAGCATCAAATCACAGGCCTAGCCTGCTTCGCGCTGGTTGCAGCTGTTTCGACAGTTGCGCATATCGCTCCTTCTCATGCGTTACCTGCCCAGATCCATGGGTGGTCGCTCGACGGGAGTGCGCAATGCCCGGCTTTAAGACACGCAACGTGAAAGTCACCATCGGTGGCGACTCCTACTTGCTACGCATCCTCAGCGATAAGCAGCAGGTCAGCGACTTGGAGGGGCACAGGAAGCGTCTTCATATTTCCTCGGCGCAATGGGGCTTGTTCGGTCAGCTGTGGCCATCGGGTCAATTACTTGCCCAGGCCATGTGCCGCTTCGAAATTTCGGGCAAGCGAGTACTTCAGCTTTCTTGTGGAATTGGGCTCGCTAGCATTGTGCTGATGCGGCACGGCGTCGAGGTAATTGCCTGCGACGAGCATCCATTGGCCGAACCTTTTCTAGCTCACAACGCTGCCCTGAACGGATTGCCACCCGTACAATTCCATCAACTTCGTCACGGGCGGGACCCAAGCGCGCTGGGCGCCTTTGACTTGATCATAGCCAGTGACGTTCTACATGATCGATCACAAGCCGAGTTCATAGCGGATGTCGTGCTACACCATGCCAAACCTAGAGCCGAGGTCGTGATAACAGATCCGGGCTTGAGTAGCAGCGAAGAATTCAGCCGGATGTTGGTCAAGCAAAGCTTCGTCCTCAAATCGACAAGATGTCGAATGCATGACTCCGACCCGGAGCCATATCGTGGTCAGCTATTGCACTACTCGCGCAACATGATGATTGCTACGACATGAACCATGCTGAGCGCGAAGGCAACGCTAAGATCGCGTGCACTACGTGTGATTCACTGTGCTGCAGACTCACAGTAATTTTGGGTAACGAAGATTCAGTGCCTGCCCATCTAACAACCCATCAGGTCGGAGGTTTGCATGTCATGGCCAAGGACCAAGATGGGTGGTGCGCAGCACTAGATGGGAAAAAGATGA
>DNHA01000151.1:2005-4343 GCA_003486025.1 Micrococcaceae bacterium
ATACCCAGCTACAAAATCGGACTCGGTCTACGCCCCGAAGGTCCATACCAATGATCTAAGTCACGACCGCATCGCCAAAGATGTTGCAGAATTTCAAACATCGGGAGGAAAAGTTGAAGTGCTCGGCAACACACCATTCCGGTGGAAGCCTCCTGTTACTAAGGCTACGACTAATGGCCGTATGCCCCACCGCGCAACAACAGATGGTGCAGCTGCTCCCAAGCGAACAGAACCTAAACCGTGACACAAGGTGGTTCCTCTGTCTCTACTCCTACCTAGTTCGTTTATTAAGCCTGCGTACCCTGGCGACACAGCGCCAGCTCAGTCCGTGGCCTAACGGACAGCAGCATTAGCTAATCGGGCAGAAAGCACAGGAGGAACTGGTACGCCACCTACTTTCACATGCGAAGGTGGGGCTTCGGGATGTCGTCCAGTGGCGTGAGGGCACCGCCCTAGCAGATCCATACCAGCTCGGGCGGGCTTGTAGCGATGCTCCGGAACGGTCTTTGGACGCGGCTGGAATCACTGACGACTGCTTCCGTCCAGAAGCGGACATGCGCCCTACCCTCGATAAACATCCCTTATCCGTTTACTCAATCACTCCGCTTTCGTTGGTAAACAAAGCGACAACATTTCAGAAACGTGGTCAGTCCAGTGCAATGCGCTTCCTGAAATGCTCCATGGCAGATCTATGCAGTTGCGGGACTCGCCCTTTGGTCACACCTCGCTCCTGTGCGAGGGCAGTGAAAGACACAAATTCGAAGTAGTGTCGTACCACGAGGGTTTTCAAACGGGGCGGCAGCGTGTCGACCGCCGCCAACAGCTGCACGGTCACTTCGTTGCGCTGCACGAAGCGCAAACCGTCCTCCAACTCCACCAGCGTGCCATCGGCCAGCGCATCGCGCTCAGCAGCGCGCAGATCCCGATGTCGGCTGTACCCCTTACTTCGTGGTACGACGTCGCTGATTCATGCGATTCGACAAAAGGAGATGAAGACTCCTCGAAGCGCGCTTCAGCGGTCCATGTTCCAGACCTTTGTTCTGGCAGCTGATAGCGTTACAACGAATCCATTGTGAAAGCTGAGTATCACTACAGCGAGCCAGCTCGCCTCATGGAGACTCAAGCTTGTCATCACCCGAATCGACCTCCTGCTCTGACAAACTTTCTGGCGCCCAGCCACTCATGGCCAAGAATTTCTTCGCATCCCTCATCGAGATGATTGTCTTCAATGCCTGACGCTTGTCAGCAGCGTTGGAATAGTAGGTTCTCGCAATTCGATAGCCCACCCAATAGCCGAGATCACCGGGTTTCGAAGGAGTTGAGTTGTACAACCATTTGGACAAATCGGTCGCATCCATGTCGGGAACGAACGCCCGTTCGATCTCGGCTTCACGCCCGGCCACCAGGTCTGCCATGTAGGCGTAAGCAACGTCACCGGTGAGAAGCTCGGTTATAAATTCGGCCGAACCTTCGACAAGCGACACCTCGAGCACGGTCGGGTTCGGTTTTTCGGTAAGCTCCGGCACCTGTTGCACATGAACAAACTCATGCACCATTACGCGTACGAATCGGTCTTCAATATCTGGGTTGATGAACGCTGTTGCACACAGCGCTTCAAGGCCAATATTGATTCCATCGTTCGGGCCCGCCACCGCTACAGGCCGCCCTCGCCCTACAGAAACAGTGACTGCTGGAAAGCTTGCATCTGAGTACAACTCAGAAAAGCGGCTCAAAGCGGCTCCAACCCTGGCCTTCACCTGGGGAAGTGCAACAGCGCATTGACGTGCTTGATCGTAGATTTCGGGCCGCTCGGAAATCGCCTTTGCGATGCGCTCTCCCGTGATATTGCGAATCTTTGCAAAATGCTTCAGACCGTCGGAGCCTTGATCCAGATATTCGCGCTGCAGCAGGTCCGCTGTTGGATGCCCACCAGCGGCGTCATATATCCTGTAGAAGCGCTCGACATCGTCGGTAACCACTGTTGGCTCGGCGTTGGCCGAAAGCGCCGATACCAGCAAGGCACCCAGCGCGGCGACTGTAAAGATGCTGCGCCCCCTGCTGGAGTGGCGATATAGACGTTGACCATGATCAGTCGGTGACATCTGCGCTGCGCAACCTTTGGGTGTATGGATCATCCTCGTCCTCTCCCACCTATCTGAGCATGTGCTAGAGGTAACAGCCTGCCCTTCCACATGCAAATATCTTGAACAGATCGCTTCAAAGCTTTGACAACTTCCCAGCTTGCGAGTCATCCCAAAGTTGAAACGCTGAGCCGTATCCGCAGGGATCTTTCCGCTGCAACCGTCATTTGCAAGCGTTGTGAACCACGTTGTCCCAA
>DNHA01000355.1 GCA_003486025.1 Micrococcaceae bacterium
GTGGAACGAATCCACCATCGATGACTTAGGCTCCGAGCAGCGCTATTCCAGCTGGCCTTTTATCGAAAAACTTTCGCGTGGCCCGCAACCCTATCCTTCCTGGATTATTGAGGATGCGGCGGCCATCGATACCGAGCTAGGTGTACTCAAAACCGGCAAGGAAGGCGATGTCTTCCTTGTTGAACGAGCCACCTCGCAGCGCAGCGTACTTCTCGCCGCTAAACGCTACCGACGTCGCGAGCAACTTCAATTTAGCCGCTCTCAGTCCTACACCGAGGGGCGTGCCGCACGGCGCTCGCGTGATAACCGCGCCGTCAGCAACAGCTCAGCCTATGGGCGCGAAGTTGCGGCCCTGCAGTGGGCTAACGCCGAATGGTCGTATTTACGCCGTTGCCATCAGGCAGGAATCCCGGTCCCTTATCCGGTACAAATCGACGGGACAGAAATCCTCATGGAGTTCATCGAGGATCCGCTGAATCCCTCGGCCGCCGCACCACGGCTACAGCAACTGGCCCGCCACGACCCGCGGTTGGCCATCCTCTGGGATCAGCTGGCAGAGACCATGGAGAAGTTTGCGGCATTGGGACTGGCCCATGGAGATCTCTCGGCTTACAACTTACTGGTAGCCGGCGAGCGCTTGGTGGTCATCGACGTGCCGCAGTGCGTGGATTTGGCAGGCAATGCGCAAGGCCTGGACTACCTCCATCGCGACTGCGTGAACATCTGCGAATGGTTTACCGCCAAAGGTCTGCCGCGAGAGGCTGATTCGTTGTTCACGTCGCTACTGGCGAGCATGTTCGCCTGAGGTTACCCAGTAACGCAGGATCCGCCGCGGAGCTCATGCCGAGCTTCGGGGCGGGTTCTTGCGGCAATGGTTGCTTCGGAAACCGGCCAGTTCGCGGGTCGAGTCGCCAGCAGAAAACGTCCTTGGCTATGACCGCGAAGTTGGCGGCGGCCGCATCCTTGCATTGCGGGCGGTGACCGCGGTTGCTCGCAGACGGTCAGCGTTCCAGGCTATTTGAACTCAAAACCCTGTTTTTCACAGGCCTTTGTGAATGCCTGTTGATCACTAATCTGCGGCGAGCCTGACTCATCAACGGATACGGCCTGGCGGATCGCCTCGGTGGTTGCCGCCGCCCCATGTTCTGCGGCTTTCCCAAGATTTGTGCGTCCTTGTTCTCCGGTGGCCGCTATGGCTCCACCGAAGTGGATGCACGCGGTATTCCCGTCCGGATCTTGTTGACGGAAATCAGCCAAAGAAGGTCGCGCACACGCGGACAAAGACAAACCAAGAACTAGCAGCAGCGGCAGAATTTTCTTCACCACGCCATCATACGTACTGCACTCCATGCCAGGACCTCAGCTGCGGCACGGCAATGATGTGGACTGCTGCTGAGTTTAATGGCCAAGAGCCTGGCGAGGAGGTATGCACCGCCGCGCCAGGCTCTTGCCACAGCTCCGTGTTACTGCGCCGTCCAATCGTAAAAACCCTGGCCGGACTTCCGTCCCAGTTTCCCTTCCGCCACCAGATCCCGCAGGATCTGCGGCGGCGCAAAACGATCCCCCAAGGTCTCATGCAGGTATTCGGCGATACCTAGGCGTACGTCCAGGCCAACGATGTCGGTGGTCTTCAATGGGCCAGTTGGGTGCTTGTAGCCAAGCACCATTGCGTTATCGATATCCTCGGCGCTGGCCACGCCTTCTTCAACCATGCGCATTGCTTCCAAGGCGATAGCCACACCTAAACGGGAAGAGGCGAAGCCCGGTGCATCATTGACCACCACGGCGGTCTTGCCCAGAGCCTGAACCCACCCGCGCGCAGCCGTTTCCAGCGCCGCATCGGTTTGCTTGCCGATGACAACCTCGATAAGCGTCGAGGCCGGTACCGGGTTGAAGAAATGCAGGCCAATGAAGTTTGCTGGGCGCTGCAGTTTTTCGGCGAGCCCTGAGACAGACAACGAAGAAGTATTGGACGCAAGAATGGCCTGTGGGCTGAGCACAGCTTCCACCGCTTGCAAGGACGAAATCTTCAGATCCCAAATTTCGGGAACCGCTTCAACTACCAATCCGGCCGCCGCAAAATCGGAGTATTCGGTACTGGTAGCAAACCGTGCCAGCATTGTTTCTCGGGTTTCTGCTACCCCGCCGCGAGCCAAGGACTTGTCTACCGACTGCGTGACTCGCTCATAAGCTGCCTGCGCGGAAGTCTGGTCACGTTCGACCACCGTGACCTTGGCTCCGCTGATCAAGAATGCGTGGGCAATACCGGCGCCCATGCGCCCGCCACCGAGCACTCCAACGTGCTCTGGCAAATTCTTTGGGATCACATCATGGCTCATGTGCTTACTTCTTCTTTCGGTCAAGGAACGACTGCATCCGGTCAAATTTTGCTTGGGACTCAAAGAGCATGCCCTGCGCGAGCGTGTCGATGACCGGGTGGACTTCGCGTGGGGAGTGGAAGACCGCCTTGGTGATTCGGACCGCCAAGGGGTCCTGCGCACCAATCCGGTCGGCGAGCGCGTCCACCGCGGCGTCCAGCTCTGCTGCGTCGTGCAGCTCGGTGATCAGTCCTACGGCTAAGCATTCGCTGCCGGTAAGCACCTTGCCTGCCAGCAGGATTTCTTTGGCCACTGGCTCGCCGACGAGTTCTTTCAACCGCCAGGTTGCTCCGGCCGCGGCCATAATACCCAGGTTGGTTTCCGGGTTGCCCATGCGCAGCGCCTCGGTACCCAAACGGAAGTCTGCGGCGTAAGCCAGCTCGGCTCCCCCACCTAGTGCGTACCCATCGAGGGCGGCGATCACCGGCATG
>DNHA01000146.1 GCA_003486025.1 Micrococcaceae bacterium
CCGTTGCGCTTGAGCTTGGGCGACAGGGAGATCCAGTTGACATCCATCGTTTCAAATGTGCCGTGAACCAGGACTACGGGATACGGATGTTCTGCATCGGGTTCGCAATCCCAATCATTAGCCCCCAATGGGCTGATGCTCAGGGACGAAACAGTCTGGGCTTGTGCGCTGCTTGCCGCGCTCGGCCCGATGGCTGGGGCGGTAAGCGCCGCAGCGGCTAGGCAAAGTGCGGCCAGACCGGAAAATATGCGTCGTTGCATGGTGGTCTTTCGGTTGGAAATAATGGGTTACCACTCGTTACTGACGAGTAATAAATGTTTATCTTCACAGTAGATCCAGGTTCTGTCTAAGGTTGATTTTTGATGAAAAATTAGCTGAAGCCAACGTTTGGGAACCCTGGGGACCCGGAGGAGGGCTGTTGAAAGCAAGATCGCTATCCATCGACTACCAGGGGTTTACTTCATCAAATTCCACTCTCATGACCGGCCTTTAGGCGATCTTGTTTTAGCTGGAGCGTGGATTCTCGCCCAGGGGATGTCCCTCGTTTGCGCACTTAAGCAGACGGTGGCGGTGGTGCATTGTGACGCGAGTAGCAATCAAAAATTACTTGTATCTTCAATCAAATGCGGTATTCTGGTCTTGTTGGAGCTTCCGCGGAAGCATCGCGATCTCCGACTTCGTATCCACCTTTGGGCCTTGCCCGCGAGCAACTGATGAGGAGCTGACCTGCCATGAGCAATCTGCTAAGTGATGTGCGTTCTGCCAATTGGAGCAGCAATCCGCAAGCTGCTGCCGTGCTGGTTTTCCTGCATGGTTATGGATCCAATGAAAACGACCTGAGTTCGCTGGCCGAGCCATTGGGGCTGAACCTCCCGTGGGCCTCCCTGCGGGCGCCGTTGGAATTGGGCCAGGGTGGCGCGGCATGGTTCCAGATCACCACTCCCGGCGTTCCTGATGCGGCTCCGGTTCACGCGGCCACCGAGGCTATCTGGGCATGGATCGACGAAAATGTGGATCCCGGAACCAAGATCATTCCCATCGGGTTCTCGCAGGGCGGTCTGATGGCCAGTCAGTTGCTGCGGACCCGACCGGAACGCGTACTGGCCACGACAATTCTTGGAGGTTTCGTCCTCGGCGGGGAGCAGCCAGCCGATGCTGCGCTCGCGCATCAATTGCCTGCGGTATTCTGGGGTCGCGGATCCGAAGACCGTGTGATCGCACCGGTTGCAATCGAGCGCACCGCTGAATTTTTGCCTGGTCATTCATCGTTGACCCAACGCATCTATCCCGGGTTGGCTCACGGCATTAATATGGACGAACTGGACGATGTACGCAATCACGTCCGTGCGCAGCTAGGCGCTGGTTCGGTCGACGAAGTCTGAGCTAGAAGAATAGTTTTACGTGCTTCCTTGAATTTTGGTGCAGAGTACACAGGTAATCTTGGCTCATGGCCACTATGAATCAGGCGTTGGCGGAAATCCACGCGGCGATCGCAAAACTCCATCGTGCCGCCGCGCACGATCAGGATTTGCGGCGCGATCACGTGGCCAGTTGGCTAGATGATCTTTTTGTTGATATCAAAACCCGAGAGCAGTTCTCTGAAGCGTCGGGCGAAGCCTTGGGGCTTTACCGTGGCGGTATGGGATCATTTCAAGACGTCGGCACCGCGGTGATGGCAGAAGCGGTGGATGGACTCAATCGCGCACTGCATGTGGCTCAAGCCAGGCTGCTGCGCAGCTGACAACGACTGCGGTGCCGCGCAAGCAAGACGTGCTCGAACATGCAAAAGGTGCGGCTGGCGCCGCGGTGGCACTTGAGCGCAAGTCGAAGAATTTCAGCTACGCTGCCACGGTTTCTTCGACTTCTTTGATCTTGGCATTCTCATTAGCCAGGCGGGTTTTCCGCACGCTGCATATGTGGGTCAGGACGATTAATGCCACCCCGGGAACTAGCCAGAAGATGAGACGCAGGATATCCATGCCGATAGCTTGGTCCGGGAAGTAGACAAGGGTTTGTACTGCATGCAGCCAGCCCGCGCCGTTCCAGAAGGCATTCAAAGCGCCATAAAAGCCCGGCTGCATTTCCGGTTGGAAAATTCCGCCCGAGCTGGTGAAGTTCAGGGCGACGAAGCATAGGGTCAAGACTGGGGTAGTCCAGTGCCGCAAGAGGGGATGCAAGCCTAGGCCCAGCAGGGTGATGCCAGCTGCGTAGACCCAAGAAATTAGCCAAATTCCGGGGTAATGGCTGTCGATGACCTGATATATCGGTCCGGCAATCAATACCGCAATCGAAGCCACCACAGCTGCGGCAACTGCCGCCATGGCAAAACGAACCGGAAGCTTGACCTTGCCCATGAAGCCTGCAAGCGGCACCGCACTGGCGTAACCGCCGATACTTAGTGCTACCAACAAGAAGAAGAGCCCCTGGCCGGTGGTGTCTTGTCCGCCGGTGGGAACCACATCGACGACATGGAATCGCTGGCCCTGATCAAAAGCAAGATCCATGAAAATCTTCTGAGCGATGTTCAGTGATGTTTCGGAAGCCGCACTGGAGGCAAAGAGGGTTGCCGTCGAATCCTTGGCTTCGTAGGCCGCCACGATCTCTCGCTGCGCGACAAGCTTTTTAGCGCTCTGGGCGTCAGGCACAGTGCGCACGCTCAGCGCTCCGTCAGCCTGGTCTTGAAGGGACTGTGCAAAGACCTTTGACTGCGCAGACTCGCCAACCACCGCCACTTGCACGTTATGCGGTGCAGGTGCATGGAATGCGCCTAAGTAGAACAAACCCATAATCGCGCAAAGGAAAAATGGGATCAGCATGGTCAAAACCAGCTTCCCCCAACCAAGCTTCGCGGGTTTAGTTGCGCATGGCTTCTTTGGCATGGGCGTGCTTGCGTGGCTAGATGAAGGAGTCTTGGCGGGGGAAGTATCAGTGAGAGTCATTAGATTTTAAGAATACCCACAATGTTGCATTATGCAACATTGAAAATGTGATTAGTGCGCCACGTACTAGACTCGAACAATGGGTACCGAACAGCGCGAGACCGATATCCAATCGGTCTACCTACACATGCAAATGATCACCCGACGTGCCAATGCGCGCGCTCGGCAGTTGGCCGAACCGCTGAGTCTGGTAGAGCATTCGCTATTGCGATTTATTGCAGATACTCCCGGCACCCGGGCCACTGACATCGCCGAGGCGTTCGCCCTGAACCGTTCGACGGTCTCCCGGCAGGTCGGTACGCTGCTGGATTTAGGCTACGCAGCCTATGACGACACGGAGGCAGGTCGTGGCCGCGTACTAGGTCTGACCGATCTGGGACGAGAACGCTTAGAAGCTTCTGCCGCCGTGCACCGCGCCGCGGTCAACGATCGATTAACGGGCTGGAGCGAAGAACAGATCTCGTCATTCGCGGCTGCGTTGGAGCGCTACAACGCAGCCGATTCACAATAACGGCAACTCAAACAGATTTCTGGGCTAGGCAATCCTGGCAAAACGCGGTCCGTTGTAGCCGTCGCGTTCAACGTGTTCTGCAAACATCTCGAGCGGGCGGGCCCAGAAGCTGTAGTCATCGTAGAGCTTGCGGTAAAAGACCAGTGGTTCTTCGGTCTCACTGTGCTTGCCTACGGCCAGCACCTCGTAGCGCTGGCCCTTGAAGTGCTGGTAAATTCCAGGCTCGATACTCAACGATGTGGCCTTTCAGATTAAAGATAGTGAAAAATCATTAGCGTGGACCGTGCCCGGTGCCACCATAACGCTGGGCTAGCAGGTGATCTAGAACCGGATCCAACACGGCCAACCCGTCCTTCACTCCGCCGGAAGAACCGGGAAGCGTAATCACAAAACTATTGCCCGCAAACCCGGCCACTCCGCGGGTAATAATCGACAGGGGAGTGGAATCCTCGCCGCGACGGCGAATGGCCTCGATAATTCCGGGTAATTGCACATCCAGCAGCGGGGCAATCATCTCGGGGGATTGGTCATCGGGGGATACCCCTGTCCCGCCGGTGATGATTACTACCTGGACGCCATGGGCCAGCAGCTCATCTACGGCAAATCGCACCGGCTGCCCGTCGGCAACTACCTGTGGTTCACCGGCTTCAAAACCACGCTCGGTCAACCAGGTTGTAATCACCGACCCGGTTCTATCTACAGTGGTTCCTGCCGCCGCACTGGTCGAAGCGACAACCACCGCAGCACTACGGTCAGTCTCCACGAACCCAGTCACCACTCTTTCCACCAGACTTAGCCAACACCTTCACCGAGCGGACCTCAGCGTGCTTGTCCACGGCCTTGACCATGTCATAGAGCGTCAGTGCCGCAACGCTGGCAGCAGTGAGGGCTTCCATCTCCACCCCGGTCACACCCTTGGTGGTCACCTGCGCGGTAACCCGCACGGCCGAATCCTCTGCAGTGAAGTCAATGGAGACCTTGGAGATGGGCAGCGGGTGGCACAGCGGGATCAGCTCCCAGGTGCGCTTGGCGGCCATGATTCCGGCGACCCGCGCGGTGCCCAGTGCTTCGCCCTTGGGCAGGTCTCCGGTCATCAGCATTTTAATGACCTCCGGGCGGGTGACGAAGATAGCTTCGGCGGTAGCCACACGCTTGGTGACAGCCTTGTCGCTGACATCGACCATATGAGCGCTGCCGTCTTCGCGCAGGTGGGTAAGTTTCTCAGACATTCATTCTCCAAATTTCAACGCTTTGCCCGGCGGCCAGCTCGCTGACTCCGACCGGGATGTGCACCAGCGCGTCGGCGCGGGCAAGGTCATGGACCAGATGGGATCCCGGATCCAGGATGGTGACCTGGCCATCTTGGATCAAGGCTCGGCGCACCTGGTGCTTATGTTCCGGTGAGCTCACCGTTTGCGCCAAGGGGAAGCGCTCCGGTTGCGGTTCAGGCAGTCCATTGAACACGCGCAGCAACGGGGTGAGAAATAGTTCAACCGAGAGCAACGCGCTGACCGGGTTGCCCGGAAAGCACAGCACTACTGCGTGCTCCAGCGCGGCGAAACCCTGTGGCCCTCCGGGCTGGATCGCCACATGGTGGAAATTTCCTCCGCGTCCGGCGAGCGCTTGCCGGACCACTTCGTACGCGCCGGCACTGATCCCACCTACGGTGAGGATCAGATCGACGTGTTCTTGCAACTGATCGATAGCCACCGCGAACCGGTCTGGGTCATCTGGCAACTGGGCGGTGCGCACTTCCACCCCATAGCGGCGCAGCAGGGCCGCGAGCATCGGGGAGTTCGCATCCGGGATCTGGCCTTCGGCTGGGTTATCGCCGCCCAGTTCGTCGCCGGTGGTGCACAGTGCCACCGTCAGTGTCCGGCGCACCGGGATTTCGCGTAGTCCGCTGGACGCCAGAGCTGCAATCATGGTGGGGGTCAGCCGGGTGCCGGCACTTGCCACCAAAGCTCCGGCTTCCAGATCAACGCCGACCGGTCGGATGAAACGTCCAGGGGCGCTGGGTGCGGTGAACTGTGCGTGGCCGCTGGCAGTGCCCTGGCCCGCACGAACCAGTTGCGGAAAAGTACCGAGGACGCTTTCTTCCACGGGGATGACGGTGTCTGCTCCCTGGGGAATCATCGCCCCGGTCATCACCGGGCTGATGGTGCCATGCTGGAGCGGGATCTGCCGGTCTCCGGCTGCCGCGGTGAAGCCCAAAGGCAGAGTTACCGGGGTGGTGGAGGAAGCCGCAAGCAGGTCGGCGCTGCGTGCGGCATAACCATCCATCTGCGAATTGGTGAAGGCGGGGATGGGCAAGGCGGCAAAAAGATCTTCGCTGGTGACCTTGTCGCAGAGCTCGGCGCTTGCCACCGGTAGTACCTGGGTACCTAAGGAGTTGAATACCGGGCGCAATAGCGCCTCGAGCTCGGTGCGATGGTTTTCTAAGGTGCAGGACATGGATTATCCGCCCGCAAAGGGCGGAAGTACGTCCACGGTCAGCGGCTCATCGGTGCCCAACGCACCGGCGTCGCGCCGGACTACGCCGTTGATCAGGAAGCTTCCGGCACGCAGTACCTGGGCCATCGCCGGGCCGTAGGCTTCACTGAGCTCTGCACGCAATTGGGCTAGGGTTTCTGGTTTGCTCCACAGCTCCTGCTCGGTCCCCGCCGCCGCGGCGGCGGCAGCGAAGTAGCGTATCGTAATCTTCGACATGACTTCATGCTATCGCGCCGGTGCGCGGAGGACACGATGATGAGCGAACTCGACTTTCCAGCCCTTGTTGGCCCCGGGGCTGAACTGAGCGACGAACAGCGGCAACGTGCCGCGCGTCAACTCTCGCTACCCGGGTTTGATCTCCTCGCCCAGCGCCGGTTGGCAGCGGCCCGGGTACTGGTCATCGGCGCCGGTGGGCTAGGCAGTGCCTGCATCCCGTATCTGGTCGGCGCCGGAGTGGGCACGGTCGGGATAGTTGATGATGACCTAGTTGAGCTATCAAATTTGCACCGCCAGATCACCCACACCACCGCAAATATCGGGGTTGCTAAGACCGCTTCACTGGCCCAGGCAGCCACCGCGTTGGACCCCAATGTGAGAATCATCGAGCACACGCTGCGGTTGGACTCGGACAATGCGCTGGAAATCTTTGCGAATTATGACCTCGTGATCGATGGAAGTGACAACTTCCCGACACGCTATCTCAGCAATGATGCCGCGCAATTATCCGGGATCCCGCTGATCTGGGGATCAATCCTGCAGCACCACGGCCAGGTCTCCGTGGCCTGGCACGAGCACGGCCCGGGCTACCGCGATCTCTTCCCGGTGCCACCAGCCCCGGGGACGGTGCCGGACTGCGCGGTCGGGGGAGTGCTGCCCGGATTATGCGGAACCATCGGTTCACTGCTGGCCACCGAAGCGCTGAAGCTGATTGCCGGAATCGGCGCCCCGCTGGTGGGCAAGGTATTGATCTATGACGCACTGGCCGCCAACACCCGCACCCTTGAATATTCCCGTGACCCGCAAGCCGCAGAAGTGACTGAGCTGATCGACTACGTGCTCTTCTGCTCCGGATCGCTGCCCGAAGTGCAAGGCATCGACGCTGCCGCGCTCGCCGAAGCGCTCGCTGGTGGTGAAGCACCAGTCCTGTTGGATGTTCGCAATGAAGATGAACGCTTCGAACGGCACATTGCCGGTTCGCTGTTCATGCCTTTGCCTGAATTGGAAGCCGCCATTGAAGCTGGCGCGGCACTGGATCAGATTCCCGGGCAGGTCACTGTGTACTGTGCCCGCGGGCCGCGCTCGCAGCGAGCCGCAGCATTCCTGGCCGGACGCGGAATAAATGCAAACTATCTTGAGGGTGGAATTCCTGCCTTGGCGGCCCTGGCCCCGAACCTGCTGGCCGAACCCTCAAACGTTGAAGGAGTCTGACTATGAGCTATGCCCTGATTACCGAAGAACCCATCGACGAGGCTGCGGTACGCACCGCGGTGCAGTCCGATACCGCCGGGGCGGTGGTGCTCTTCCACGGGATCATCCGCAACCACGATGGCGGACAGCCGGTGAACTCGCTGGACTACTCACATCACCCGCAGGCCCAAGAATTCTTGGAGAAAATCATCGCGGAGGAGGAGGAACGCACGGGACTGAAGCTCTCGGCTGTGCACCGTGTGGGTCCGTTGAAAATCGGTGATGCCGCGTTGGTGGCTGCCTCGGCAGCAGCACACCGCAAGGAAGCGTTTGACGCAATCGAGAACCTGGTGGAACGCATCAAGGCCGAGGTCCCGATCTGGAAGAAGCAGCACTTCACCTCCGGCAGCTCCGAATGGGTGGGGCTGTAACCGTTTGGTTCATAGCCCGCGCTTGCTGGGCTATTCGCGTTCGATTCCTTTGTGGTCATTTAACGAAAGTTGCTCTGGCGCGTGCAGGATGGGTCTGCCAGAAGTACGTGAATTAATTACGACTTGAATTTCCACAGAAGTCAGTACCGCGAGATGAGCAACCGTTGGCGAAATGTCTAAGCAATCCTTCATGGCAGCGGGGAACATGGTTGATGCGTGAGGTGTTGGCTAAATGTGTCTCGCAACGGACAGCGGCGTAACGATTTTACGTAATTGGTTGCAGCACATGGTTACGAGAAAGTCCTAGCTTTGAGTTATCAAGGATTTTAATCTGAAGGAGCGGTGCGCGCCGAGACGTCTTGCAACCCATGGGTTGCAAGACGTCTC
>DNHA01000067.1:0-2258 GCA_003486025.1 Micrococcaceae bacterium
CGAGCTTCCGTTCAATCTTGGCTCCGTTAACATTCATGGTGATGTCAAGGCAGCCGAATATTAGCCCGTTGAAAAATACGATGATGAAGGCGGCGATACTGCTTTGCAGAATCGTGACAGATACGCCAAGGCTCACCAATATCGCAGCCAGGAAGATGGGAAGCACAAGTAGAAGGTTTTTGGCTGAGAACGTCCGGCTAAGAGTCGGAGCCAAGGCAATGCCGGCTAGGGTGCCAGCCGTCATGAAAAAGAGAAAAGCACCCAGCTGTGAGCCTGAGAAGTCAAAGACCATGTCGATCACCGAGAGCCTTCCGGCCCAAGAAGCGAAAGACAATCCTGCGATCAGGAAAATAAGGTTAATGCTTGAGCGTTCGCCGAGTAACGGCTTAGCTGAAGCGGGGGCGATAATCGCCATCTACCTGTTCCTCCTGATTTGTACAGCACCTAGAGTTTATCCCACATTAGGGAAAGTTGAAACTAAAATCATCTACCTCAGGTGCACTGCTAGCGCACTTTTAGGTGTTGCATATGAAACTCCAAGTAACGGGTACTTGGACTGTGCTTGCCGGGTTGAGTATATGCAGGTGCGGCAGGCCAATTGAGGCCCATCGCAAAAATGCGCCGACGGCCCGGGCGATTCCGAGCTCATCTGTCACGTGGCTGGCTCTTCTCAAAAAAACAGGTAGCTACTAGGGTCAAAAGCAACCCGTAGTACCCGGTGAATTCAAGGAGAACCTGCTCGTGGGAAATGATGGACGCCAATGGGACCTGATTGTCATCGGCACCGGCCTGGCTGGGCTTGTTGCCACGTGCGAGGCGCTAGACGCCGGATTGTGCGTGACACTTCTCGACCAGGAGAATGAAAACAATTTGGGAGGGCAGGCGCACTGGTCCTTCGGCGGATTATTCCTCGTCGACTCGCCAGAACAACGTCGGCTCAGAGTCAAGGACTCATTCGATCTGGCATGGTCCGACTGGCAGGGCAGCGCACAATTCGATCGACTTGACGACGAAGACTACTGGGCTGCCCGGTGGGCCCGTGCCTACGTTGAATTTGCCGCCGGCGAAAAGCGTGACTGGATCCGTGCACAGGGAATTGAACTGACTCCGGTTGTCGGGTGGGCAGAACGTGGCGATGGAAGAGCCGATGGGCATGGCAACTCGGTCCCAAGATTCCACGTGGCCTGGGGTACCGGTACCGGGGTATCTAATCCTTTTGTGGTCAAAGTGCGTGCAGGAATGGATAAAGGAAAGGTGCGGGTTCNNATTTTGTGGACAAGGTGCGTGCAGCAATGGGTGAAGGAAAGGTGCAGGTTTTTCACCGTCACCGCGCGACTGACTTGATAATGCGCAACGGTTCGGTGACAGGCGTTCGAGGAGAGATCTTGCGCCCTGATCACGCGTTGCGTGGAGTGAGTTCAAACCGAGAAGTCAGCGGTAAGTTCGAGTTAAGTTCCAACGCAGTGTTGCTTGCGACCGGAGGAATAGGTGGCAATCATCAGCTGGTCAGAAAGTTCTGGCCAGAACGCTTAGGTACACCACCAAAGAATATGCTCACCGGTGTTCCGGCCTATGTCGACGGCAGCGGCTTGGAGCTTGCGCAGGCAGCAGGTGCTCGACTGGTCAACAGGGACCGCATGTGGCATTACACCGAAGGCATCAAGAATTGGGATCCTGTCTGGCCCAATCATGGAATTCGCATCTTACCCGGACCATCCTCGCTGTGGTTTGATGCGCTCGGCAACCGGTTGGGATCCCCAGCGCTTCCAGGCCACGACACCATTGGAACACTCAAGAAACTTAGAAGCGGGATTGACGCTGAGGTGGTCGATCATTCTTGGTTCATCTTGAATCAAAGAATCATCGAAAAAGAGTTTGCGCTTTCAGGTTCCGAGCAAAACCCCGATCTGACCAATTGGGATAAGAAAGGCGTCATTACTGAAAGGATATTCGGCAAGGGGGCGCCTGGACCGGTAGCGGACTTCATGCATCATGGCGAAGATTTTGTTGTCGCGCCGAATCTGGCCGAATTGGTCGCAGGAATGAATGAGCTGGAACCGCACTTCCAGCTTGATCCGGAGAAAATTCGCGAGCAAATTCGTAGCCGAGACCTGCAGGTGGAAAATCCGTTCAGCAAGGATCAGCAAATTCAATCGATACGCAATGCTCGGCGATACCTTGGCGATCGAGTCACCCGTGCGGTGGCGCCACATAGAATTCTCGATCCGAAGGCGGGTCCCCTGATTGCGGTCAGGCTT
>DNHA01000067.1:2300-2519 GCA_003486025.1 Micrococcaceae bacterium
TATGGTCTGCCGGTGGATGGGTTGTACGCCGCGGGTGAAGTCAGCGGATTCGGCGGTGGGGGAATGCATGGCTACAACGCACTTGAGGGAACATTCCTTGGTGGGTGCTTGTTCAGCGGGCGCCAAGCGGGCAGGTCAATTGTAAATTCATAGTCCTCAAGGCTAGACGGCTGTGCCGAGAGCAAAAAGAACCGCCGTTCACTCGTTTTACAAAGTGAA
>DNHA01000205.1 GCA_003486025.1 Micrococcaceae bacterium
CTTCTTCCACCCCGCCCGGCGGCGGGGTCCATGGCATGGCCGGCTGGCATGCGGCGCACCAGGCACTCAAAGACCTGAGGCGAAGCTGAGAGAATTCCGGGAGCCGGTGGGAGGAATCAAACGGTGATGGCACATTGCCCTAGGCTGTGTTCCAACAATCCCTGTAGCACGTGAGGAATGGACCCATGAAACTTCCAGCGCACCGCGGACCGGCTAGCGCCCTGCTGTTCGAGATCCTCGGGCAGGATGATCTCTCGCCTGATTTGCAGGGACTCAATGAGGCAGCCACGCTGGCCTTAGCAGATACCGATATTCTCTATGACGAAGATCTGCAGCTCTGTCTATTTGCCCTGTATGAATTGCACTATTCAGGCTTCCATGAGGTCAGCGACCGGTGGGAATGGCATCCGGGATTGCTGGCGTTCCGTGCCCGGTTGGAAGCCGCCTTTGAATCCCGGCTGCGTGAAGCCGTCGGCAGCACCACCAAGATTCCCGGCACGGCCGAGGAAGTCGCGGTTGAGCTCTTCGAGCTGGCCAATTCCTCGCAAGGTCCCTCGGTCGCCGACTTCGTCTCGCGCCATGCCAGTATCGAGCAGGTGCAGCAGTTCCTCATCCAAAAGTCCATTTACCAGTTGAAGGAAGCTGACCCGCATACCTGGGCCATCCCCCGGCTCACTGGCCGGGGCAAGTCCGCTCTGGTGGAGATCCAATTCGACGAGTACGGCAGTGGGCGCCCGGGCAAAATGCATAGCGAACTCTTTGCCCAGACCATGGCCGGGCTAGGCCTTGACACCAGCTTCGGCGCATACATCAATGCCATTCCGGCGATCACCTTAGCTTCGGTTAATATGATGTCGCTCTTTGGTTTGCACCGCCGGCTGCGCGGCGCTATTGCAGGACACCTGGCCATTTACGAGATGACTTCCTCGATTCCCAGCTCGCGCTATGCGCGGGGGCTGCGCCGTCTGGGGTTCGGCACCGAGGTGACCGAATACTTCGACGAGCACGTCGAGGCTGACGCGGTCCATGAACAGATCGCCGGCCGCGATCTGGCTGGCGGGCTGATCGAAGCCGATCCGCAGCTTGGCCCGGCCGTGTTCTTCGGGGCCCGCGCGGTGTGCTTCATTGACGAGCTGCTCGGCCGCTGGCAAATGGATGCCTGGGACCAAGGGCGCAGCTCGTTGCGCGCCGCGGAGCTGGCCAAATGAGCGCGGCCGAGCCCGAGGCAAGCATTGTGGTCTGCCCGCGTGGACCGCTGCTGGTGCGCGGAGATTTTGAGATTCTTGACGCCGCGGGTCAACCGGTCCCGCGCACCCGCGGCACCGTGGCCCTGTGCAGGTGCGGAGCCTCGGCCATCAAACCGTACTGCGATGGTTCGCACAAGCTCAATGGCTTCGAGAAGAACAGCTAAGTTGCGCGCTGCAGCAACGCCGGCACATCAATTGCCTGTCCCCCGAAACGAAGGCGCATAGTGTCCAGAACTTTTGGCATCGAGGAAGAATTTTTCCTTTTTGACGCGCATACCTACAGCATGGCCGCGCTGAGCCCGGAACAATCAGCCCTGCTGCTCGACCTTAATGCGCAGGTGCATCCGGGCAATGTGCAGACCGAGTTCCTGGCAGCGCAAATCGAGATCGCGACGGCAGTCTTCCAGGATGCCGAGATGGCTTTGGAGCAATTGCGTGCCACCAGGCAGCTGCTGCTGGCACGGTGCCAGCAGATCGGGGTCTTTCCGGCGGCGCTGGGCACACCACCGGCCCTGCCTGCCCAACCGGCACAGATCACGGACGCCCGGCGCTACGATTTGGTCCAGCAACTGGTTCCGGGACTGGCCGCCGAGCACTACCTCAGCGGAATGCATATCCATATCGGCATCCCGGATCTCCAATCCGGGGTGCGCGCGCTCAATGGGCTTCGGCACTGGCTGCCGGTACTGACCGCGATGAGCAGCAATTCTCCGTTCTGGCGCGGTCAGGATACCGGCTTCGCCTCGTGGCGCACCATCCAGTATCGGCGCTGGTCCATCAACGGGATTCCGCCTCACTTTCCTGATGCCGCGAGTTATCGAAGCCATCAGAAACTGCTGCTTGGCTCCGAATCGCTGCTGGACGCGGGGCATATCGGCTGGAGCGCACGGCTCTCGGAGAAATTCCCCACGATTGAAATCCGCGCCAGCGATGTGCAGATGACCAGCGGTGAAGCTGTGGCGCTGGCGGTTCTAGTCCGCGCGGTGGTGGATACTGTGCTCGATCACCCGCCGGTGCCGCCGACAGCTTCTTCCGAGGCGCTCCAGCTTGCCCTCTGGCAGGCAGCCAGATCTGGACTGCAGGGCAAGCTGCTTGAAGCAAGTACGGGTGAAAATGTCCCAGCCATGGATCACGTAGGAACACTGCTGGACTATGCCTCCGGCGCCCTGCGGGCCAATGGGGATGAAAGCCGGGTGCAGGCCGCGGTGGCCAAGTGGCAGGAAAACGGCACCGGGGCGCAGCGCCAGCGTTCGGCGTGGTTCTCAGGCGGCCACAAAGCGGTGCTGGATTTGGCTCGCGAGCACTTCGACCAGTGAATACCCAGGATCATTAGAGCTCGAAACTATTCTGGGACTGAACGCACTGCTGACTAGTTGCGATGCAACCTGAAAATTACCTGAGAATTCGGGAACTGGGTCAGAAATTTTGCGACGCAAGTGATAATTTCTTGCCATGCTCCTGTTGATTCCCTTTGCAGGCACATGTCCTGCCTCGGTGAACCGGAGCGTGCGCAGCACTGCTCAAGTATTTTTGGAAGTATCGTCTAGAAGTGGAGGGTAGTTCACATGCCAGGCCGGCTAGTCAGGTCCCAGACCGCGCATCGTGTCGCACAGTTGCTGGGATCAAGAAAAGGAAGAGAACATCTCGCGGCATTCGGCTGGAAGCCGGGAATGCCTGTGATCATGACCCAGCCGTCAGAAAAGCTCGATGATGTCATGGGGCTGGTTTCAGTGCATCAGGGGCCTGTGCTCGTGGCCATGACTGAGCCG
>DNHA01000014.1:0-148 GCA_003486025.1 Micrococcaceae bacterium
TCTGCGCCTGCCGCGAGGGGTTCGCCGATTTCGGTGCCGCCGCTCGACCGGACTGGACATGCCAGCGCAAGGTGACCTGCGCAGGTGTCTTGGCATGCGACTGGGCAATCTGCAGCAGTGTCGGATGCTGCAGAAATTCAGATTTCCC
>DNHA01000014.1:158-1578 GCA_003486025.1 Micrococcaceae bacterium
CACCCCATGCTCGGTGTTAAACGCCTGCCACGGTGCACTGCGCCGCTCGGGGTCAAGCTGAATCTGATTAACCGCGGGGCTGAGTCCCGCATCCAGCAAAACCTGCAATTGCGCGGGCTTGAAGTTTGAGACGCCCGCGGCGCGGATCACCCCTTCGGCCACAAGCTTCTGCATCTCGGCGAAGGCCTGGGCAAAAGTGCCCTGCTCGGGGTTGGGCCAGTGGATAAGTAATAGGTCCAGGTAGTCCAGCCCTAAACGGCTCAGGGAATTTTCCAGCGCTTGGCGCACCCCGGTGGCCGAATGCCACTGCTTGTTAAATTTTGTGGTCAGAAAAACTTCGTCGCGCGGTACCCCGCTATTTCGAAGTCCCAGGCCCACCGCTTGCTCGTTTTGATAGTTTTCCGCCGTGTCGATCCGGCGGTAGCCAATGCCGAGGGCCGAGGTGACCGCGTCGCTGGCTTCGGAACCGCGCAGCGGCCAGGTTCCTAAGCCGATCGCGGGCATCAACACCTCACCGGGCAATTTAAAGGACGAAATATCTGCACTCATAGGCCTGAACCTATCAAGCCCGGCAAACTTCTGGCGACACACCGAGAAATAAAACGGTGCGGTGCTGCCTGCCGGTATTAACGTTATTTCGGCGCTTCCTGCGCCAACCACCGACAAACTGTGAAGGCTCAACATGAGCGAATTTGGTGTGCTCGCATTACAGGGCGACTTCCGTGAACACCTTGCCGCGCTCGACGGACTGGGAGTCAAGGCCCGCATGGTGCGCACGCTCGATGAGCTGAAAGCCGTGGACGCGCTGATCATTCCCGGCGGCGAATCGTCGGTGATCGACCGGCTCACCCGCAACTACGGTCTGGCGCAACCAATCAAGGNNTCGCATCGCCGCCGGCATGCCCGCGTACGGGTCCTGTGCCGGAATGATCATGCTGGCGGACCGGCTGGAAAACCCCGCGGTCAGCAGCACCGGCGAGCAGCAGCAAACGCTGGGCGGAATCGATATGCTGGTACGCCGCAATGCCTTCGGGAGACAGGTCGATTCCTTCGAGCACACGCTCAAATTTGCCGGCCAGGACCTCACCGCGGTGTTCATTCGAGCTCCCGAAGCCGTTCAAATAGGCCCCGACGTGGCTGTGCTCAGTACGGTGCCTGCGCCCGATAGCCGTGCACAAGGTAGAATCGTTGCAGTACGCCAGGGAAATTTGTTGGCCACCAGCTTTCATCCGGAAGTTACCGGAAGCAGGGCCATCCACGAATTTTTTGTCAATCTCACGCGAGGAGACGCTTAAAGCATGTCAGGCCACTCCAAATGGGCAACCACCAAGCATAAGAAGGCAGCCATTGACGCCAAGCGCGCCAAGGCCTTCGCTAAATACATCAAGGGCATCGAAGTTGCCGCTCGCGCCGGCGGCGC
>DNHA01000014.1:1607-2951 GCA_003486025.1 Micrococcaceae bacterium
ATCAACAACATCGATCGCGCTGTTAAGCGCGGCGCCGGACTTGACGGCGAAGTTGTCGACTACACCGAGATCATCTACGAGGCCCGCGGCCCGCAGGGTTCGGCACTGCTCATCGAGTGCCTGACCGATAACAAGAACCGCGCAGCTTCCGAGGTCCGCGTGGGCATCACCCGCAATGGCGGTACCGTCGCCGATCCGGGCTCCGTGTCCTACCTGTTCGCCCGCCAGGGTGTTGTCCGCCTGCCCAAGGGCGAGCTGACCGAGGATGACCTATTGATGGTTGTGCTCGATGCCGGCGCCGATGAAATTCTCGACGAAGGCGAAACCTTCGCGATTGTCTGCGACCCATCGGATCTGCGTGCGGTAGCTGCCGCACTGGATGAAGCGGAAATCGCCTACGAAACCGACGAAATGGAATTCATTCCGTCGATGAAGGTTGATTTGGACGTCGAGGGCGCACGGAAGTTCTTGCACTTGTACGACGCGCTGGAAGAACTCGACGATGTGCAGGGCATCTACACCAATGCCGATCTGTCCGACGAGGTCCGTGCGGCCCTCGACGAAGAGCAGTAGGACTTGGCCCTACGCGTTGTAGGCGTCGACCCCGGACTGACCCGCTGTGGTTTATCCGTGGTCGACGTCGCAGCCAACCGCAAGGTTGAGCTGATCGATGTCACCGTCGCCGGCACCCCGCCGGGCACCCCGCTGGACGCGCGGCTGCTGACCATCGCCGACGCGATCGATGCCTGGCTCGATAAGCATCAGCCCGACGTGCTCGCCCTGGAGCGGGTTTTCGCCTCCGCCAACGTGTCCACCGTCATCGGTACCGCCCAAGTTACCGGCGTCATTATTCTTGCAGCCGCGAGGCGCAACATTCCGGTGGCCCTGCATACCCCCACCGAGGTCAAAGCCGCGGTGACCGGCAGCGGACAGGCCACCAAGGCAGCCATCGGCAAGATGGTCGCCAAGATTTGCCGGCTCGATGAGCCACCTAAACCCGCAGATGCCGCCGATGCGGTGGCCCTGGCCATCGCCCACGGATGGCGCGGTGCGGCCGTTGGCTCCAACGCGTCGGCCTCAGCATCCGCCGCACGCACCGGTTCCCAGCAGCTCACCGCCGCGCAGCAGGCATGGATTGCCGCCGAAGCCTCCTCGAAGCATCGTGCGGCCCGCCGCTGATCGCCATTCGTAACTATCTTCGATAAGCTGGAAGCGTTCGAACATACTTTTGAGGAGTGGCATGATCAGCTCACTGACCGGCACGGTCCAGGCGGTAGCCCTAAACACCGCGGTTATCAACGTCAACGGCTTCGGCATGCTTATCCAAGCTACCCCCGGCACGCT
>DNHA01000255.1 GCA_003486025.1 Micrococcaceae bacterium
ATGGCCGCACCTACGAGGGCCTGATTCGTTCCACCGTAGTGCCCGACGAGCAGGGCAAAGTCACGCTGGCTCAGTACAACGTGCGTGCAACCGGTCACGTCGCAAAGCTTCGCCGTGACTTGGGCATTGATCCGAAGTAGCTCCGAAGTTCGCCGATTTTATATCTGCGAAAAAGTCCGCTAGACTAGTTGAGGTCGAGTTACCGGGCAGCAAGCCCCAGTAGCGCGAGCGAGTATGGCGGAATTGGTAGACGCGCTGGATTTAGGTTCCAGTGTCTTCGGACGTGAGAGTTCAAGTCTCTCTACTCGCACCAACGATATAAAACCTCCCGGACTTCAAAAGTTCGGGAGGTTTTGTGCATCCGGCGGAAAATCTGAGCCGGTTGCTGCCAAAGGGCTGCTGTCATAGTTCCCGCGCACCGCGGGAGTAAGCTGTGGAACAGTGATCCCACGTGGGAAACGCTGCAAGCAATATTCAAGGGGTGGGAATGTGGAGCGCGAAAAGCTGCCCACGATGTATAGTCTGGCGCAATCGGATCCGGAGCAAGTGCTCTTACCCCGCGCCGACGTTCCCGCGCAGGACCTAGATCAAATTGACCGCATCATGGCCGAATTTGGACGGTTGCGTGCGGTCGAGCGGCGCATCATGCTGCGCAGCCAAAGTTACATGAAGCTCAACGAAACCGATATGCGCGCCGTCCGCCAGTTGATATCCGCTAAGCACGCAGGTGAAGTCGTGACCCCGAGTTTGCTTGCCCGCCATTTGGGAGTCACCACCGCCTCGGTGACCAAGATGATTGACCGGCTGGTAGCCGGCGGGCATGTGATACGCAAGCCACATCCCACCGACCGCCGCTCCCAGCAGGTCGAAGTCAGTGCCGAAACCCACCTTGCCGCCCGCGAGCAGGTGGGGCGCCACCATGCCAAGCGCTTCGAGGTCGCGCGGAATTTGAGTACGGCCGAACGTGATGTCGTGATCCGTTTCCTCGCCGGAACCACTGACGCTCTTCAAGAAAGCCTTGACGGGAACGAACCGCAGGCCACCGAGCCGGGTAAATAATCTCTTAGCTGCCGCCGGCTTCGGCCTGCGACACGATGCTGCGCAGCATCGAGGAGAAAATGAGCCCATGAAATGGGTACACCGACCACCAATACAAGCGCCCGGTCAATCCGCGGGGGAAGAAGATGGCTCGCTGGGTCAGCCGCGTCTTCCCGTCTGTTTCCGCGCTGAGCTGGAATTCAAGCCACGCGCTTCCGGGGACCCGCATTTCGGCGCGTAAACGCAATAGCTGGCCGGGCTCCAGGGCTTCAACCCGCCACCAGTCCACCACATCTCCCAGGGCTAGGTTTTCGCGTTGTCTGCGTCCGCGGCGCAGGCCTACGCCTCCGGCAAGTTTGTCCATCAGTCCGCGTGCTTTCCAGAGTAGCGGGAAAGTGAAGTAGCCCGCTTCTCCGCCAATGCGTCCCACTACGGCAAACAATCTTTCGGCGCTGGCGGTGGTATCAGCGGTCCGCTGATCGAGATAAACCCGGTGTCCTGCCCAATCGGGGTCTGAAGGCAGCGGATCAGCTGGAGCCGTGACCGGGTGGGAGGTAGCCCAGTTAGTCTCCACCGAGTCGGAGCGGATCTTCTCAAGGGCAAGCGCTACCGCGCGCGGATAGTCTGTCAGGCCGCCAGCGGGGCGTTCAATCAGCTCGTCAATATCCCAGTTGCGCATCACGCAGTCATGCTGCAAGGAATCAACCAAGGCTCCGGCGAGGGTGTGCGGCAGGGGAGTGACCAGATTGACCCAATGCGAAGCCAAGCGCGGGGTGAGCAACGGCAAGGCAATAACCCAAGGCTGGCGCAATCCGGCCTCAGCGGCATAAGAACGCATCAGCTGTGCGTAGCTATAGGCGTGTGGGCCGCCGATGTCGTAGGTGCCTTGCACACCGTGCGGCAGTTCGGCGCAGCGCGCCAAGTAATGCAAGGCATCACGCACGGCTATGGGCTGGACCTTGTTGAGCACCCAGCGCGGGGCCGGCATCACCGGCAGCACATCGCTGAGGTGGCGGATCATTTCAAAGCTTGCCGAACCAGAACCAATGACCAGTCCGGCTTGCAAGGTGAGCAGCGGCACAGAGCCGGAACCCAGGATCTGGCCAACGCTCACCCGGGACGATAAGTGATCGCTGAGTTCTCCCTCAGGATGGAGCCCGGAGAGGTACACCAGCTGTCCTACCTCGGCCTTGGTCGCAGCCCGCAGCATGTTGCGTGCTCCGTCTTCCTCGGCTTGCTTAAAATTCTTGGAGTTGGACATTGAATGCACCAGGTAGTAGACCACATCGGCTCCTGCGCAGAGCTGGGCAACTGCTTCGGGGTCCTCTAATGTTCCAATGACCACCTCAACCTTCGTACGCCACGGCACGTCGCGAAGGCGTTGTTCGTTGCGGGAGAAAACCCTGACCTGGTGGCCTCGTTCCAGCAGCAGGGGGACCAGCTCCCCGCCGATGTAGCCGGTGGCTCCGGTGACGGCAATGATGCTCATGGTCGACTCATTTCTGCGCGGCGGCGTTGTGAAACTGCGATGGCCAGCGCCCCCATGAGCAGCGCCGCTGCGATCACCAGAGCCGCGTATCCCACAAGCGTGGATTGATTGGTGCCGGTCAGCCGGCTATGCCCAATCCAAGCGATACCCCAGGTCATG
>DNHA01000202.1:0-1296 GCA_003486025.1 Micrococcaceae bacterium
CCGGTGATTGCAATGACGGGAATAGCGGAAGGTATAGTCCGATGGCGAGCGCGATACCGAGCGACCATCCGATTTGCCCGCGCCAGCCATCAAGCAAGTGCCGAACGAGGATCGGGGCCTTGGAGCCCTGCAATTGGGCGCCTATTCCGGTCCTCATGGCGCGCCGTTCTTTGGCCCGTAGAGCTCGAGCAGCGACTCTTCGAGGTCGGGTTCCTCGATGATGAGGCTGCGTACGGTGAATTGCGCGAGGACTTTCAGCACCGGGTCAATTGCGCCTCGGATGGTGGCAGATACTCGCACTACACCGCCGGAGGCAGCCGAACCCATGTCGAGCTCATCGAGCATTGGCAAGGCCGATAGCGCCGCTCTGGCAATTTCGGCGGTGGTATCAGAAATCACGGCACGCAACCTGGAGATGCTGGCAAGTCTCAGCGTGGACACCGCGCCCTGTGCGACGATTCTGCCTTGTGCAAGTACCGCCACCTCATCCGCGGCATGCTGTATTTCGCTGAGTATGTGCGAGCTGAGCAGGATCATTTGACCGGCCTCGCGCGCTTCGCGCACCATGGCCAGGAATTCACGTTGCATCAATGGGTCAAGGCCGCTGGTTGGTTCGTCGAGAATCAGCAATTCGGGCCGGTGCATAAAAGCTTGAATCAGCCCGAGCTTCTGCCGGTTGCCTTTGGACAATTCCCGCACCGGACGGTTCAGGTCAAGATCTAACCGTTCGGCAAGTATCTGGATCGCTCCTGGCTCGACCGGGCCGCTGATCTGTGCGATGTGATGCAAAAATGCGCCGCCTCGGATGCGCTCAGCAAACTTCACCTCGCCTGGCAGATAGCCAATGCGACGGCGCAAGGCGGCACTGGAGCGGCGCGGGACGGAGCCAAGCACCGCCAGCTCTCCTGCGGTCGGGCGGATCATGTCTACCAGCATTCGCAAAATTGTGGTCTTGCCTGCACCATTTGACCCGACTAATCCGAACACCGACCCTCGTTCGACGCGCAGGCTGACCCCAGCTACGGCTAGGTGCCTCCCGTATTTCTTTTGCAGTTCGCGTATCTCTATCACCGCGCCCATGTTAGCCCTCCCCGGGCCGGCAGCTGCTGCACCCCATGGTATGAGGGCGTCTGGAGTTTCGTGCGCATTGTCCCGAAGCAGTCCCGCTCCCGCGATTGATACTTTCCAAAACCTCGAGCGTGAGACAGCCTGCGCTCCAAGTCGAGATTGGGTCAGCAGCGTGGCCCAGGCAGAACCACTCGCCGTGGCCGGTTTCGAGCGGTCCTGATGTGGCTG
>DNHA01000202.1:1371-2687 GCA_003486025.1 Micrococcaceae bacterium
CCTGAAGCGGTCAAGGACACCGAGTCTTGCCGGAAGGCACAAGAGCGAACGCCTACGTGGCACCCCGTAGGCAACAAAAAACCCGCTTTCGCCTACATCGAAACGATGAGGTGAAGCGGGTTTTGCTTGGTGGGCCCTACCGGGATCGAACCGATGACATTCACGGTGTAAACGTGACGCTCTACCAGCTGAGCTAAAGGCCCTTACCATCGTTGAGCGAAGAAATAACTTCTTGCCAACAGGGAATAACTTTACTGGTGACAACTCATCGGCGCAAATCAGATTGCAGTGACGTGCATCTCCCGCGAGGCGATCCGATCTCGGCCCGCGGCAGATGCACGCTTAGGCGAAACGCTTAGACCCAGAGCTGCGCCAGAAGTCTCAGCGAGTGGTCGCGCACTGCCGGATCGAAGGCGTAGGTCGTCGTAATCAGTTCGTCGGCACCGGTGCGCTGCACAAACGCATCCAGCTCGGCTTTGACCTTCGGCGCGGCGCCCACCGCTTTGATCTTCAGCATCGGGCTTCCGCCATGGCTTGCCAGCGTTTCAGGGTCCACCGGAGGCTGCAGCTTGCGTGATTTTCCGCGCATCACATCCTGGAACATCTGCTCGATCACCGTGAATTCCCGCTCAGCCTCAGCGTCGGTGTCCGCGACCATCACGTTGATGCCAGCCATCACGTAGGGCTTGTCGATCTGTGCCGTCACCGCGTCGGGATTAAACGCGTCTCGGTAAACTTTCAGCGCGTGGTCAACCTGCTCCGGAGCGAAGTGCGAGGCGATTGAAAACGGCAGCCCCAATTGGCCGGCAATAGACGCACCATTCACCGTGGAGCCGAGCACCCAAATCGGCACGTTCATACCGGCCGAGACGGCAGAGACAATCGGCATGCTGTGGGCCGTGCCGCTCTGCCCGAACCAGCCCTGCAGGTCATAAATGCTCCGCGCAAATTCTTGCGGCTCGGCCGAGGAACGGCTCAGCGCCTGCGCGGTCATACGGTCCGTTCCCGGTGCGCGGCCAAGGCCCAGATCGATTCGATCCCCGTGGATGTTAGCCAAGGTGCCGTACTGCTCGGCGACCATCAGCGGAGAGTGGTTGGGCAGCATTACGCCGCCAGAACCCACCCGGATCCGCTCGGTGACCGAGGCCGCCTGTGAAATGAGCAATGCGGTGGCGCTGGAAGCGAGATTTGCCGTGTTGTGGTGTTCGGCAAACCACAGCCGATGATAGCCAAGCTCATCCGCCAGGCGGGCGGTTTTCATCGACGCGGCAATTCCCTCGCGCGCGGTGGAACCTTCAGAGATGGAGGCAAGATCA
>DNHA01000086.1:0-2090 GCA_003486025.1 Micrococcaceae bacterium
AACGCCGGGTACTTGGGATATCTGCACCACAGCTCCAAAGCCGTTCACCACCAGGCACGGAATACCCGGAACCTCCCGCGCTATGTATATGTGCTTGCCGGGATCTTGATCATCGGCAGTGGCTATCTACTGCTCAATCCCCCATTAAAATATTTCTGGGGGCTGGTCAAAGTCGGTCCAGCTTTTGCACTGCTGATGGTCCTCGCGGTCGTGGTGCTGACCGCCGGCTACATATGGTGGACGCGACGGGCGTCCCTACCCTGGCAGGTCAGTGCAGAGCAGGAAATTTGGTACCGCCGGGTGCTGGAATTTCGGGCGCTGCGCACCGGAACCGCTGCCATACTGATGATGCCCGGCTGGGGCTACGCGCCTGCCCCGTACTTATGGGCCGCCGCCGCCATCGCCTTCTGCTGCCCGGCGGTCATCATCCTGGCTCGGCCAGTGGCGAAAGTGCGCCAGCTGGTATGAGCCAGCATATTTTTGTGGATCTGAATGCTGCACTGCCACCCTATGCGCAGATCCGTACGCAAATTTCTTCCCTCATTTCGCTCGGTGAGTTACCTGCGGGCAGCAAGCTACCCACCGTGCGCGCGTTGGCAACCGACTTAGGGGTTGCCTCGGGAACCGTGGCACGCGCCTATAAAGAACTTGAGGCTGACGGGCTGGTGGCCTCCCGCCGGCGTGCCGGAACCGTGGTCAACTCCGCGCCCGCTACCGAAGGAATCAGCGATGAGCTGATTGCAGCAGTGGATAAAGTGTGGCGCCTGGCCAACGAGCAAGGAATCGACGAACTGACAGTCAAAGCGCTCGTGCAGCGCAGGGCGAGAGGCTGAATTTGTTCTTCACGCACTAATCTGAGTACGCTCGACTCAGTGACACGGGGTGTCGGATTCACCGACTGAGATGAGACCCGTCGAACCTGAACTAGTTCAAACTAGCGGAGGGATGTCGCATGACTCTAGTGACCGTTGCCCAAAAATATCGGCAGCAATCGCCCTTGGTGTTTTGCCTGACCAACACTGTGGTTACAAATTTCACCGCCAACGTTCTGCTTGCCTCCGGCGCGGCCCCGGCGATGACAAACCTTCCTGGAGAGGCCGGTCCATTCGCCGCTGTAGCGTCCGCGGTATTGGTGAATCTGGGGACGCCGAGCACCGAACAACTGCGCGCAATGGACGAAGCGGTGCACGGTGCGGCCAAGGCGGGAACACCTTGGGTATTGGATCCTGTGGCGGTGGGCGCCTTGCCGGTACGCACCGAATTCGCCCGAAAGATCCTTGACCAACATCCCACATTGATCCGCGGCAATGCCTCAGAAATCCTCGCCTTGGCTGGATATCACTCCACCGGGCGCGGAGTAGATGCACAGGACACCGTATCCGCAGCGATCTCCGCAGGACGTGAACTGGCGCAGAATTACGGGAGCGTGGTGGCAATTTCCGGGGCAACCGACGCGATTATCGATGCCGGCCGCACCACCTTGGTCCATAGCAATGGCATCGGCCTAACCGGGATAACCGGTGGTGGGTGCGCACTGGGTGCGGTGTGTGCCGGCATGCTGGCGATCACCGATGATCCATTTGAAGCAGCTATTGCAGCTCACGGAATGTACGGCCTGGCCGCAGAGAAGGCGTTAGCGCTCAGTCGCGGTCCGGGAAGTTTTGCCTCGGCTTTCCTCGACGAACTTTCATTATTCGCCCCGGAAGAACTGCTCAATCTGCGCCTTCAGGAGGCAAACCATGCGTGATCTCGGAATTTACCTCGTGGCCAACACCCAGAGCTGCCAGCCACGCAGCACCCTGGAAGTCATTGAGTCAGCGGTAGCCGCTGGCATTCAATGGGTGCAGTTACGCGCCAAAGACGAAAGTGCCCGCGAATTTTTCGAACTGACCTGCGCGGCGGCACAACTCACCGCGGGCAAGGCAGAACTACTGGTCAACGATCGGATCGACGTGTTTTTGGCAGCTCGCGCCGCCGGCGCCGCGGTGACTGGAATTCACATCGGCCAGAAGGATATTCCGGTTTCCTTCGCCCGTCAGATCATTGGTGAGGGAATCATCGGACTGAGCGCCTCCACCGATGAACAGCTT
>DNHA01000086.1:2186-2632 GCA_003486025.1 Micrococcaceae bacterium
TAGCTGGTTTTGCCCGCGCCGCAGCACTGACCGCACTGCCCTGCGTGGCAATCGGATCGCTCACCGCAGCCGATGCGCCAGCCCTGAGAACCGGTGCGGCAGCCGGTATGGCCGTAGTGCGCGCCATCTGCTCCGCCGAGGATCCGCATTCGGCGAGCGCCGAACTGCTCAGCATTTGGGAGGCAGCAAAATGAGTCCAAATATTCTTTCCATCGCCGGTTCCGACCCTTCCGGGGGTGCGGGGATTCAGGCAGATCTGAAGACTATCGGAGCCAATGGCGGATACGGCATGTGCGTGATTACCGCACTCACCGCCCAAAACACTCACGGCGTGGACGCGGTGCTGCCCGTCGATGCGCAGTTCGTGGCCAAACAACTGGCCTCGGTATCCCAGGATGTGCGCATCGATGCGGTCAAGATCGGGATGCTGGCAAATTCGCAGGTTG
>DNHA01000361.1 GCA_003486025.1 Micrococcaceae bacterium
CTAGATCTTACAAACTTATGCCACCTCGCGCACAGACCAGGAATCAATGCGTGGATGCTCCACCAGCTCCCAGGTCAAAATATCCGACCTCGGATTAGCGCCTAACCGTACTTGCACCAGCCATACGGCATAGTCAATTCTGTCGGCAGCACCCTTCCTGACCTTGAAGGTCAGGTCTTCCCACCAATTGACCCGCTCAAAATGGCAGGTCGGCTCCACCACGACTTGCCAGACACGGCCGCCACGTCGGATCTTCCAGGGCGCACCGGCTGCCGTAAAACTAACGTCTACAAATTCCTCTGGCATAACGTGCCAAGGCTACGCCCTGACACTGAGAAAAAGATCCGCTGTATTTACGTTCTGCCCTTCGCCTAACTGTGGAGTCTCGCCCCTGATGCTCCATCATTGCCGGAACGGTATTCCGCGCAAGGGCTGCGCCCCGGCTCCCCCGAAAATTTTTTGTCTTCGTCGCAAGCTCCTTGCAAAAATTTTTCTCCTCCACCGCCCTACGGGTTGACGCTGCATACCTTCACCGGCACTGCTCCGCTTATCAGGAACGAGCCACCAACCTGCGCCAGCTTTCGCAATCGGCACGGTATAAAGGACTAACTAGACATACTAGAAATTCCGAGATTACAACAAAATGGCTCTAACCATCTTGTATTTAATGACTAACTAGACTAGAATTAAAGTATCAACACGGAAACCATGCTGGACTAACCACCGGCCAACCGCAAGGAGCACATCGTGAGCTGCAAGTACGACTCGATCACCCTGGAAGATCTAGGTGTGATGTCCAGGGACGTTGTTCTGGCCCCCGCCCGTAATGACACCGTGCCGATTCAAGAAGTATCTGTCCAGACCGCTTGCCATTGAAGGCATGTTAGAGTTTGGGGCATGTCGAGTCCCGAATCAGACAGGTCAGGGGTTGTCGGTCACACCGCCAGCCCCTTGAACCACTAGTTACGACGCCCACGATCTGTGTGGGCGTATGTCTGGCGTACCCGGGGCGCTGGCCGTGGTGACAAGAAGAACCATTTCTTGATCTCACACCTCGGAGTACTCGATGCCTTTTGCCCTCTACATGCTTGCCCTGGCGGTCTTCGTCATGGGCACTTCAGAATTCATGCTCGCGGGATTGCTCCCCGCGATCGCGACCGAACTTGACGTCTCGGTCGGCACTGCGGGCCTGCTGACCTCCGCATTCGCAGTCGGTATGGTCGTCGGCGCGCCAGTGATGGCGGCATTCGCTCGCCGTTGGCCACCGCGGCTCACATTGATCGTTTGCCTTCTCGTGTTCGCGGGAAGCCACGTCATCGGAGCGATGACACCAGTGTTCTCTCTCCTGCTCATCACCCGGGTGCTCAGCGCTCTCGCAAACGCAGGATTCCTCGCCGTAGCACTGAGCACGGCCACTACCCTCGTGCCAGCGAACCAGAAGGGGCGTGCACTGTCGATCCTGCTCTCCGGCACGACGATCGCAACCGTCGTGGGCGTCCCCGCCGGGGCACTGCTCGGCACAGCGCTGGGCTGGCGAACGACGTTCTGGGCGATCGCCATCCTCTGTATTCCCGCGGCCGTTGGAGTCATTCGTGGCGTCACGAACAATGTTGGTCGGAGCGAGACTAGCGCGACCTCACCAAGGCTCCGTGTCGAGCTCAGCCAGTTGGCGACGCCGCGGCTCATCCTGGCCATGGCACTCGGAGCGCTGATCAACGGAGGGACCTTTGCGGCATTCACCTTCCTGGCACCCATCGTGACCGAGACCGCGGGCTTGGCCGAAGCGTGGGTGTCCGTCGCGCTGGTGATGTTCGGCATCGGATCGTTCCTTGGCGTCACGATCGCAGGACGACTATCAGATCAACGACCTGGCCTCGTGCTCGCAGTCGGCGGACCGCTATTGCTGACAGGCTGGATCGTGTTGGCAGTGGTCGCATCTCATCCCGTTGCGCTTATCGTCCTCGTCCTCGTTCAGGGATTCCTGTCGTTCGGCGTCGGCAGTACTCTGATCACGCGTGTGCTGTATGCAGCATCGGGTGCGCCAACGATGGGCGGTTCGTACGCAACCGCAGCATTGAATATCGGAGCTGCAGCGGGGCCCGTGCTTGGTGCGCTCGGGCTCGCGACCGGGCTGGGGCTGCTCGCGCCGGTTTGGGTCGCTTCGGTGCTGACAGCGCCCGCTCTCGTCATCATGCTTCTCACCAGACGCGCGCTTACGAAGACCGCGGCGGAGGCCAATTGATGACCCATCCGAACGCTCTTCTCACTCCTCGTGCCCGTCTCCGGTTAGCTCGGCTGATTGTCGAAGACGGCTATCCGGCCACGATCGCCGCAAAGATGTTCATGGTCTCCCCGATCACTGCCCGGAAATGGGCAGGCCGCTACCGGGAAGAGGGTGAGTTTGGGATGCAGGATCGCTCCAGCAAGCCGCACCGGATCCCAGGCAGGACGCCCGACCATGTCAAGAAGAAGATCATCAACCTGCGCTGGCGGCTTCGACTGGGGCCAGCCCAGATCGCTGCGCGACTTGGTCTCTCGACGTCGACTGTTCACGCGGTCCTCGTCCGTTGCCGCGTGAACCGCCTCTCGCATATCGATCGTGTCACTGGCGAGCCATTGCGGCGATATGAGCATCCTCATCCGGGATCGTTGATTCATGTCGATGTCACGAAGTACGGCAACATCCCCGACGGCGGTGGACATCGTTACGTAGGTCGGCAGCAAGGCGCACGGAACAAGCTCGCGACTCCGGGATTACCACGAGGAAAAGATCACAAGCCGCGCACCGGGACGGCGTTCGTTCACACAGTCATCGACGACCACTCCCGCGTCGCATACGCAGAAATCTGGTCGGATGAGCAGGCGAGCACAGCGGTGGGAGTTCTCGAACGCGCCGTGGCCTGGTTCGCCGAACGAGGCGTGACCGTCGAGCGAGTCCTATCCGACAACGGGTCGGCATACAGATCCCACGCATGGAGGGACTTCTGCGCTCGGCTCGGCATCCGACACAAGCGGACACGCCCCTACCGGCCGCAGACGAACGGGAAGATCGAGCGATTCCACCGCACGCTCGGGGACGGCTGGGCCTATGCCAGGTTTTACGGTTCAGAGGCCGAACGACGCCTGGCGCTGCCCGGCTGGCTCCACTTCTACAACCACCACCGACACCACTCTGCGATTGGCGGCGTACCCTTCGACCGACTCAACAACGTCCCTGGACATCACATCTAGGCGTTCTGCGATGAAGGTTGGATCCCAGCCGGGATTG
>DNHA01000104.1:0-2322 GCA_003486025.1 Micrococcaceae bacterium
GCGGCCCACCAGGCAACTACCCGCAAGGCCGGCGAGCTGTCGAACTTCCTGGACATGACTGATGACCTGCTCGCGGATCCGCTGGTGATCAAGGACGGTCGGATCTCGGTGCGAAACGTTCCCGGCGTAGGCGCCGGAATTGATGAAACCAAGCTCGCGCATTACCGCCAAGACTAGAACCACCCACTTACCTTAGGAGAACCAATGTTGTTCCTAGCACGCATGGACGTATCGTTCCCAGCCCACCTCACGACAGAGCAAGTTGCAGACTTCCAGGTCCGCGAGAAGGCCTACTCAGCTCAGCTGCAGGAAAGCGGCAAAATGCAGGGAATCTGGCGCATTGTTGGCGAGTATGCCAACCACTCAATTTATGATGTCGAATCAAATGATGAGTTGCACCAGATCCTCAGCGGCTTCCCTATGTACGCGTACATGAAGATCAAAGTGACCCCTCTGGCAAAGCACCCAAACTCCATACGCTAAATGCATTTTGAGCGCCCCGTCACCAGCTGTGCGCTAACCCACAAGGATTGATATTCAAATAGTCTCAGCAAGTNNACATGGATTGATATTCAAATGATCTCAGTGGACGGTAAATAAGTATTTTACTCGGCATAGACACTGCACTACATTGAATATCAATCGCACGAGATGATGGGGATCACAATATAGATCCGCGTCAGTCACACAACACACGTTTAGGGGAGTCATTATGACCATCGAAACTCCACAGGATGCAACCGCAGCAAAGTCGGGCAACGCCGCCACCGACAAGTTCCGCACCTCCGGAAAGCTTAACTCAATCGAGACCTCCGTCGAACGAGTGAACCTGCTGGCTTCCAAGCTGGTCAAGGCAGCAACCGACATCATCCTCGAAGAGCGTGTGAGCTACGACGAATTCAACGCCCTGAAGGCATGGCTGATCAAGGTTGGCGACGATGGCGAATGGCCACTGTTCCTCGACGTGTGGCTAGAGCATGCGGTAGAAGATGTTGCCACCGATCACCGCGAAGGCAACAAGGGTTCTATCGAGGGTCCGTACTACGTGCCGGAAGCTCCATCCCAGGATTCCCCAGCCACCATCTCGATGCGCGAAGACGAGAAGGGCACCAACCTGCTCTTCCAGGGCCAGGTTCGCTCCACCGATGGCTCGGCACTGAAGAACGCAAAGATTGAGCTGTGGCACGCAGATGAGGAAGGCTTCTACTCGCAGTTCGCTCCTGGCATCCCAGAGTGGAACCTGCGCGGTACCTTCATCGCTGATGAGGAAGGCAACTTCCAGATCAACACCATGCAGCCTGCTCCGTACCAGATCCCTACCGACGGTGCCTGCGGTCAGCTGATCGCTGCGGCCGGTTGGCACGCATGGCGTCCAGCCCACCTGCACCTGAAGGTTTCGGCAGAAGGCCACGAGCTGCTCACCGCTCAGCTGTACTTCCCAGGCGACGAGCACAACGATGATGACATCGCAAGCGCCGTGAAGCCAGAGCTGCTGCTGAACCCTCAGCCAGCTGAGTCCGGCAACGGCAAGCAGGTCACCTACGACTTCGTACTTGACCCAGTGAAGTAAAGCAAAACTTAGAAGCACCGTCTGACGCTGTATGGGAGCGTCAGGCGGTGCTTCTTTATCTCCAGCTCAGGGATTTCATATTTGTTCGGCCCGATGGTCAAAGGCCAACGGCAAGAGGTCCTGGGCAAGCACGCTGACCGGCCCTCCTGGCGCATCGAGGATGACTCGGACGTCCGGATAATAGTCCGCAAGAATTTGCCGGTCTTTACCGCAAGGGCTCTTCACGCCCCGACCATGGTTTCCCACCGCCACGAGGTGGGTCAGCACGAGGGCACCGGCGGCACGTGCGGCGCCGAGCGCCACAAGTTCAGCACAGGGTCCACCGGTGAAGTGGTAGATGTTCACCCCTGCGAATACCCTGCCGTCCGAGGCCCGCACCGCCGCGCCCATTGTATGGATACCATCGCCGTCCACATCTGCATCGGTGGTCGCATCGATGGTTTCGCGTGCAAAATTGATGAGCTCGAGGTCGGCGCTTGTCAACGGAAGCGCAGAGGCAGGAATGTTTAACGGCATACTTCATCGTAGGCGCTAGACCCCTTCCTTAGCTTCGGATACCTTCGTAGACTCAACCTTGAATCAGCAAACTTTCCACCACCGGAGGTTCGACCTATGCCGCGTATTTTGAGGTTTGATCATATTGGCATCACCGTTCAAGATCTTGAGAAAGCCACCCAGTTTTTTGTGGAGCTCGGCCTTGAAATCGAAGGGAGTACCTTCGTGGAAGGCGAATTCATCAACACGGTCACGGC
>DNHA01000104.1:2488-3062 GCA_003486025.1 Micrococcaceae bacterium
GGATCTCCGCAGAACATGGCCAATGAGCTGGGGATTCGGAGTCTGGCTTTTGAAGTTGATGATCTCCGGGGACAAGTCGAGCGCTTGGAGTCCCAAGGCTATGGTCTAGTGGGCGGTATTGGCGCGTATGAGGGGTCATGGGAAATGGCCTATGTCCGCGGCCCCGAGGGAATTCTTGTGGCCCTGGCACAACGTCTGGGCTAAAACCCTTCCCGCGAATTGCTTCAGTTGCTAGGATTCGAGCAAGGCAGCAGAACATCTTGTGGGAAGTTCTTTAAACAAGCTTTGCCGCCATCCATTTTCCAGTAAAGGCATCCACAACATGGCGGTATCAGATGTGTCTGTTCAAGGGCGTTCACTGACGCACAAGGCCCGTCTCCCCTCAGGGGCCGGGATGCTTGGACTTGCGCTCTGCGCGGGGCTTATCTCGGGCTGCACGGCCTTCGGCAATGATTCAGGCGACACCTGCGATGGAGAAAAACCTGTGGCCTCCCTCGAAGAAGCTGGCCGAGCATTGGTCACCGCCGTCTACGCCGGCGATCTCGACGGCGTATGTCGTGTCACTGCCGCGCCT
>DNHA01000294.1 GCA_003486025.1 Micrococcaceae bacterium
TGCGCGGCCCTGGCGATTGCCGAGGCCACCACCGACTTGCCCTGCCCCGAAGAACGCATCGCCGCGGTTGCCTCGGCGCGGCTGCTGCTGAGCGATGAGCAGGTTGCCGCGATCCAATGGATCGCGGTCGCGATGAACGCGTTTAATCGCATCTCCATCCTTTCGCGCCACCCGGTGAAGGAAAAGGAACTAAGCCAAGGAGCGAATCAGTGAAGGTTTCACAGCGTGGCCAGGTGCCGCCCTTCGAAGTCATGCAAATCGTCGATTCGGTAGCCACTATGCGTGCCGCCGGCCACGACGTGATCTCCCTGTGCGTCGGCGAACCCGGCGGGGGAGCCCCGGCTGCGGTCAATCAGCTGGCCTCAAAACTCCACGCCGAGCAGGCTGACTTCGGCTACACCTCAACCATCGGTTTAGAAGCTACGCGCCAGGCACTATCTGATCATTACCGGCGCACCTACGGAATTCACATCCCGGCGGAAAACTTCGTGATGACCGCAGGATCCTCTGGCGCATTCCAACTGGCATTCCTCGCGGCGTTCGATCAAGGAGACATCGTCGCGCTGGCTCGCCCCGGATACCCGGCCTACGCCAACATTCTGCAGGCTCTGGGACTGAACGTCGTGGATTTGCCCACCGGCCCCGCGCAGCGTTTCCAGCCGACCGTGCAGCTGCTGGAAGCCGCGAAAAAGAAGCACGGCCGCCTCGACGGACTGGTCATCGCCTCCCCGAACAACCCCACCGGCACCATGCTCAGCGCCGAAGAACTCGGAACCTTGGCTACCTGGTGCCAGGCCAACGGGGTGCGGATGATCAGCGATGAAATCTACCACGGCATCGAGTTTGTCCCCGAACGCAAGGGCCATACCTCCTGGGAGTACTCCCGCTCTTCCATCGTGGTTTCCTCGTTCTCCAAATACTGGGGGATGACCGGCTGGCGTCTGGGATGGATGATCGTCCCGGATGACATGCTGGCGGTTGTCGACGGGTTGGCTTCGAACCTCGCGCTGTGTGCCCCCGCGCCAGCGCAACGCGCGGTTCTCGCGGCATTCGAACCAGAGAGCCTGCAAGAAGCCGAAGGACGCGTTCGCGAGTTTGCACGCACCCGCGAGCTGGTACTGGGCAGTCTGGACAAGCTCGGAATTATTGACGCTGCTCCGGCCGACGGCGCGTTTTATCTCTACGGGAAACTCGCCCCGCAGGTGCTGGCCACGTTCGGCTCGGCGTCGGCTTTTTGCGCCGCGGTCCTCGAAGAAGCTCAGGTGGCGCTGACTCCGGGCGGCGACTTCGACCCGTTCGAGGGAAACCTGTTCATCCGGTTATCCTTCGCCGCCGGCTATCACCGCGTGGCCGAAGCCTTGGACCGTGTCGAAGCATTCTTGAAAAAGAATATGTAGCCCTACGCAGTTATGCACAGTTCGACGAGGCGGCTAGGTGCGGACCTGCCCGGGGGTTGAAGCTGAGATGAATCACCGATCATCTGCCAGCTAGGAGCCCTGCAATGAGCGACTTTCCGCTTCCCGTCGACCACGAATGCCTCGCCTGCTATATGTACCGCGTGGCCGGGCAAACCCCGTGCGACGGATCGTTGCGCGTGCTCAAGGAATACCGCGATCACAGCGCACCGCGTGCCACCGCCTTGGAACGTAAAATCCGTTTGCTGGGCGGCTACTGCGACTGCGAGGTTCTCATGAACGCGCTGCGTCCTGCCAGCACCGAAGCGATCAGAGCGATAGATCGCGGCGATGACTTGATCTGCAAAGGAGTACGCCGCGGCTGTATTCAACCCTGCGAACAGTGGATGATACGCCGCGGCGTGCAATGGGCCGGCGGACAATTCCGCGGCCGAAGTGCTTAGAACTCTTAGTCCTCGATCACGTGGGACGAGGTGTTCTTCTTTTTCTTGCTCGCCATGCTGGCTTTGAGCAGTTCGATCAGGATCGGAATGACCGAGATGAAGACGATCAGGATGAAGATGATGTCGATGTTGTCTTTGATCCAGGTGAACTGACCCAGCCAGAAGCCCAGCAAGGTCACGCCGACGCCCCACAGCAATGCGCCAATGAGGTTATAGGCGACGAACGTCTTATGGTTCATCTTGGCGACGCCGGCGATCACCGGCACGAAGGTGCGCACCACTGGGACGAAGCGTGCAAGGATTACCGCGCGGCCACCGAACTTCTCGAAGAATCCGTGTGCTCGTTCCACATTCGCCTGCGAGAAGAACCGGGAATCTGGCTTCTTGAAGATCGCCGGACCCGTCTTCTTGCCAATCATGTAGCCGGTTTGATCACCGGCAAAGGCGCAGACAAAGATGCACAGGGCAAAGAGCCACAGTGGGATGTGAATCGTTCCGGCCGCGATGAGCATGCCCACGGTGAAGAGCATGGAATCGCCGGGCAGGAAGAACCCGACCAGTAGTCCGGTCTCCGCGAAAACGATGCCGCAGACTAACAGGACGACCCATGGGCCCAAGGCCGGATCGTTAAGGAAGACCACAGGATTCAGCCAGTCGGGCAGGAACGCTGCTCCGAGGGTAGGCGTCCCGAACTGCGTCATGAGCGAGAGGAAAGAAGTTTGATCTAGCACGCTCAAAGCCTACGGTAAATCGCTGTGAGTTTCCCGGAGAGCTTGCCGCATTGCTCTCTTGGCCGCAGCCACGAATCCCGGGGATGAAAACAGCATTTGGGCCATTGACCGGTACGGATCTTAGCTATGCGTGCACGGAGCGGAACGGGCTGAATCCGCCGACGAGGCGCCGCACGTTGCCAAGGTCACAGCCTTCGCGCAGTTTCACGTCATCTGGTTCTCGAACTTCCGCCGCGGCGCACCCATGACAACGGTCATGGCGATGACATGACTTTCTGCTCTTCACAGCGTGGGGCATCGCGCGAAGACTGGAAGTATGCAAACGCTGATTAAAACCGAAGCAGTTTCGCTGACCGGGTTAACCAAGACCTTCTCCACGCCGCGCAGCAAGGTCGAGGCGGTCAAAGGAATCGACCTGCAAATCCCCACCGGGCAGATAGTGGCTTTTCTGGGGCCCAACGGTGCCGGAAAAACGACCACCATTGACATGATCCTCGGACTGACCCAGCCGACCTCAGGGTCCGCAAAAATCCTCGGCCTTGACCCGCAGCAAGCAGTTTCCTCCGGACGCGTCTCGGCCGTCCTGCAAACAGGAGGACTGCTGCGGGATATGACGGTGAAGGAAACGGTGACGGTCATCGCCTCGATGCACGGCAAGGTAGATCGCATCACCGAGGTCATGGAACGAACGGGACTGACCCGGATCGCCAAACGGCGTGTGGGCAAGTGCTCGGGCGGTGAACAGCAGCGCATCAAATTTGCGCTGGCCTTGCTGCCCGATCCGGATGTACTGATCCTCGATGAGCCGACGGCCGGCATGGACGTGATGGCCCGGCGCGAATTCTGGTCCACCATGCGATCCGAAGCCACCCACGGGCGCACCGTCATTTTTGCCACGCACTACCTGGAGGAGGCGCAGAACTTCGCCGAACGCACCATCTTGATGAGCCAGGGAAAAATTGTGGCCGACGGCGCCACCGCCGAGTTGCGCCAGCTCATTTCCGGACGCACGCTCACTGCGTCGTTCCCCTCAGAAGACCAGGGCGAACAAGCGGCAGCATTTGATCCGTCGGTGCAGATTACCGAACGCAATGGCACACGGTTCGCATTCCAATGCCAGAACTCGGACCGTTTTGCAGCCGCGCTGCTGGGCGAATACCAAGCCTATGATCTGGAAATTTCCTCTCCGAGCCTGGAAGACGCCTTCATCCAGCTGACCAAGGACGCATCATGATGACCACATATATCCGGATAGAATTCACCCGGCATTTCCGCGACGGCTACAACCTCATTTTTGCCTTGCTGCTCCCGGCGGCCATGTACATTCTGTTCGGCAACATTCCCAGCTACACCGCCCTGGACCTGGGCGCCGGGAACGTGAAGTTCTACTTGATGATTTCGATGGCCGCCTACGGCGCAGCAGTCAGCACCGTGGCCATCGCCGGCACCGTCGCGACCGAGACCATGCAGGGCTGGGGCCGGCAGATCGCGCTGACCAAGATGCCGCCGGCGGTGTTCGTCGGCAGCAAGATGATTGTCGCCGCCACCGTGGCCGGAATTTCCGCGGCCATAGTCTTCGCCTTGGGCGCCGCCACCGGAGCGCACGTGAACGAACCATGGATCTGGGGTGCCAGCTACCTGATCGTCCTGCTCGGCGCGATGATCTTCGCCTGTTACGGCATCGGGGTGGGGATGGTCTTCAAATCCGAGTCCGCCCTCGGCCTGGCCTCCGGGTTGATGGTGTTCTTCGCCTTCTTCGGAAATGTGTTCATGCCTTTGGAAGGCGGCATGCTGGACGCCGCCCGATTCACCCCGATGTTCGGCTACGTCGCGTTGGCCCGCTACCCGCTGCTCAAGGACATGCCTGCAGGCGTAGAGATGGCGCCGGATCCATTGTGGATGCCAACGGCTAACCTAGTGGCATGGGCAATCATTTTCGCGCTCTTCGCGGTAGTAGCGACCAGGAAAGCCAAAGCACGCCAGTGAAGCCAAAGGCACAAGGCACTCACCAAGGCCGAGAAGAACCTTGCGACTTCGGCGACGAGCAGAAGTTCTGGGACCGCTGGGGCTGGATGGTGGCCGGGGTATGGATCATCTTCCTGGTTTTCCCCATACTCGACCTGCTTGTCGAAGACTATGCGCTGTCCACCAGAATTATCGGGCTGAGCCTGGTGGTGGTGTTCGCCGCCATCTACCTTCGGGCCTATGCGAAGTATTCGTGGATCGTCGGCCAGGGCGGAACCGATCAGCGCCGAGCGCACGTGTATTTCCTGATGCTGTGTGCCATCATCGTCATCGGCGTCCCCGTGACCGGTCTGACCGCCATGGGGTTGTTCCCGTTCATCACCTCCTATGCCGCGTTCCTGCTGACCAGAAAATGGACCATCACCACCTATGCCACGGTGCTGGTGGCCTGCTTTGTCCTGCCGGTGCTCTTCGGGAAATTCACGGACGCGATCTTCCTGATTGGCCTGAACATCGTCTTGATGGTGGTTTACGCCATTACCGTCGCCGCCATCACCCGTTCGACGGATGCCGAGCGGATCCGGGCCGATTTTCTGGTGGTCGCCGAGCAGGAACGCGTGGCCAGGGATGTCCACGACGGCATCGGGCACTCGTTGACGGCGCTGAATCTGAAAGCGCAATTGGCGTTGCGGCTCATGGATGAAAAGCAGTACCGGCAGGCTCGCGGCGAACTGGTGCAACTGAGTGAACTGGCGGTTGCTGCCCTGGATTCGGTGCGCACCACCGTCCAAGGACTTAACCGCCAAGACCTGGACATGGAGCTGGCCGAGCTGAGGCAGGCGTGCAATGACAACAGCCTCGAATTCACGGTCGCCGGAACCGCCGAGCAGATCCCGCTGCAGTACCGCTCGCATGTGGCATGGATCCTGCGCGAAGCGGTGACCAACGTGCTGCGCCACGCGCATGCAAGCACGGTGGTGCTGCATCTGGAACCGGGCCACGTCAGTATCGACGATGACGGGGACGGCTGCCAGGGAAATAGCCCCGGACATGGCATCAGATCAATGCAGGAACGCGCCCGGCAGTTCGGCGCCAGCTGTACAGTGGGCTCATCACGGCTGGGCGGAACCAGCGTGCAGGTAGTCTTTGACGCCAAGGAGGTACGGTGATTCGAGTACTCATCGCCGATGACCAGCACCTGGTCCGCGGGGCGCTGGCTGCCCTGCTGAATCTGGAAGCGGACATCACAGTGGTCGCCGAATGCGCGGACGGTGATGAAGTGGGCGCGGCCTTGGATACCCAGATCGCAGATATCGCGCTGCTCGATGTGCAGATGCCGCGCCAAGACGGATTAGCTACCGCCGCCGAACTGAAAACGAGCCATCCTGGGGTTAAAGTGCTGATTCTGACCACCTTCGACCGGCCAGGTTATTTCCGCCAGGCCTTCGAAGCGGGAGCCCACGGATTCCTCGTCAAGGATTCGCCGCCCGCGGAGCTGATTGCCGCAATCCGCAGGGTCTATTGCGGGGACAAGGTGGTCGACCCGCAGCGGGCCATGCTCAGCGTGGAAACGCGCACTAATCCGCTGACCGAGCGGGAAAGGGAAATTCTCAGCCTGGCGGCCACCGGTGCCCCGGTGTCGAAGATTGCCGCCGCGGTCCACCTCAGTGCCGGAACCGTGCGTAATCACCTGTCCAATGCGATCGGCAAAACCACGACGGCCAACCGGATTGAGGCGGCCCGCTATGCCCGCGAAGTCGGGTGGATCTAGCGCGTGGCGAAGTGGGTGATCAAACCGATGACCCACACCGAGGTGGCTAGCAGGACGCACCCGAATTCGACGAGGATGCCCAACCCCATGGCCTTGAGCGTCGCCCATGACGAGGCCAGCGCTCCGGCAATTTTGCGGTGCCGGGCGGCTTCACCGATGAACAGTCCCAGCGCAAAGCCGATGAACAACCCCACCACGGGGATGATGAACGCCCCGGCAATGGCGCCGATCAGCCCCCAGAAGATCGAGCCCTTGGGGACCTGATGCGCTTTGAGCTTGCGTCCGGTCAGCACCGCGGAGGCGGACCAGCCCAATACGGCGATCAGCATGCCAAGCCCCGCCGCCCACCAGGCCGCTGGCGAACCGAGCAGCCAGCCCCAACCCAGCAGGGTCGTTATGGTCAGCAGCGATCCGGGAAGTACCGGGATGATCGTGCCCAACGCGGAAACGACCAGCAGCAATCCGGCGATAACGGTGTAAATAATCTGTGCATCCACCCCCTTAGTGTGGCACGGTGAAGCCGGGAATAACTTTTGGCACGAGCAGAATCTTGAGGTGTGTGATGAGCCAGCAGCAGCGCGGCACCATCGATGTGCAGGTCGCTAACCACATAGCCACGGTAACCCTGGACAACCCCGCCCAGTACAACGCCCTGACCAAGGACATGTGCCTGGAGCTGGTCGGTGCGTTGTCCGGATTATCCGGCGACCCGCTTGTGCGCGCGATCGTGGTCACCGGAGCCGGGGCAAACTTCAGCGCGGGCATCGCCATTGATCAAATGGATCTGGTGCTCTTTGACGAGCCGGTGGACGGCGAGCTGGTCAACCATTTTGACCTGGTGGACCGGGCGATCACCAGCTGTGTGAAGCCGACCATCGCGGTGGTGCGCGGAAACTGCTTTGGCGGGGCCTGGCAGCTGGCTTCGGCCTGCGATATCCAGCTGGCGGCGGACACTACCCGGCTGGCGATCACCCCGGCCAAGGTCGGACTGGTTTTCCCCCGTCAGGGCGTGGAGCGTCTGGTGCAGACCGTGGGGCAAAGCCGCGCAAAATACCTGCTCTTCAGCGGTGCGGAAATTTCCATGGAGCAGTCCTCGGCGTGGGGGTTGTTCACGTTGGTGGTGCCCCAGGAGAAACTCGACAGCCAGCTGGCGGCGCTGCTCTTCCAGATGGCCGCAAATTCCGCGTTCTCCATTGTGCACACCAAGGAGGCGATCGCCGTGAGCACCACGGGCACCCCGGACTCGTTATCCGACTCCTATTGGGCGCAGCTCTGGGAGCACAACGCACGCAGCGAAGACCTGGCCGAGGGCCGTGCCGCCTTCGCTGCGAAACGCCGTCCGGAATTCAGCTGGGGCCCACCGGGTAACTGAAAAGCACCAGTTACGCGCGGTGCTTAGCCACCAGCTCACGCTTGAGGATCTTGCCGCTGGGACCAAGCGGGAATTCGCTGACGATCTCGATCTGCCGCGGATACTTGTACGCGGCAATCTGCTCGCTGATCCAGGTGCCGATGCTTTGGGGTGTCAGCGTTGAACCGGGTTCCAGGGTGATCGACGCGGCGATTTCCTGGCCATGGACCTCGTGCGGGATCCCGTACACCGCGGCGTTGGAAATTTCCGGATGGCCCACCAGTACCTCTTCGACCTCGCGCGGGTACACGTTGTAGCCGTTGCGCAGGATCATGTCCTTGGTGCGGTCCATAATGCGCAGGTATCCGTCTTCGTCTTTGGTGCCCAGGTCCCCGGTGCGGAACCAGCCGTCGACCACGGCCTCGGCGGTTGCTTCCGGACGGTTCAGGTACCCGGAGAACAAATTGTGCCCGCGGATCACCAGTTCGCCCAGCTCTCCGGCAGGCAGCAGGCGGATTTCCTGCGGGTATCCCGGATCGGCGATCTCCACGTCC
>DNHA01000093.1:0-10612 GCA_003486025.1 Micrococcaceae bacterium
CGCCACCAAGGTGTTGCTGACGGTGAAGATGCCATAGCTTTTCCTGCTTGCCTCGGGCCTCCACTGCCTAGCAGTTCTGCAGCGTCACCATAGCTAAGGACCGAGCCTAGGGGAACTAGTGCCGCGAGCCGGTGAACAGCTTCGGCATATTCGAGACTTGCGGGTGCGGGTACGGTGCTCATGCCACCATTGTGCCAACTTCGAGTTCCTCATCCACAACCGGAGCGTCAGTGGAAAAGTTGTCGGAACGAACGGGTAGCGTTGTTTCTATGAATGAATGGCATATGGGCCTTGTTGTTGGCTTTGACTTGGAAACCACAGGCGTCGATACCAATACCGCTCGCATTGTCACCGCGTCAGTGGTTCTTCTCGATGCTAAAGGGCAGGTAGTGAATCAGCGCGAGTGGCTCGTTGATCCTGGAGTCGAGATCCCGGAGGCAGCAACCGCTGTCCACGGTGTTTCCACCGAAAAGGCACGCGCTGAGGGAATGCCTNNCACAAGGCGTCGCCGAGATCCTTAATTTGCTTCAGTTTGCTTCCCAGCAATCCCCCATTGTGGCGTTTAACGCGTCCTACGATTTCTCGGTGCTGCATGCCGAGGCGTTGCGCTATGGTCTAGTACCGATCATTCCCGGAAATGTGATTGATCCGTTCATCATCGACAAGCAGGTGGACAAGTTTCGCAAGGGAAAGCGCACACTTGCCCCGGCCTGTGAGCATTACGGCGTAGTTCTTGAAAATGCGCACACCTCGTTTGCCGACTCAGTGGCGTGTGTCGGCGTAGCTCGTGCCATTGCGCAGAAATTTCCGCAACTTCAGGTAGACCCACATGACTTGCATGGTTGGCAGATTGGCTGGGCTCGGGATCAAGCCGCAAGCTTCCAGGAGTACCTGCGAAAGCGTGATCCTCAGGCTGTTGTTGACGGTGCTTGGCCGATCAAAGACAGCTAATCGCCTGATTTTCCACTAACTGTTGTTCACTTCACAATCTTTAAAGTGACTCCCCCGAATTACCGGGTAAGTCAATCGTTCATCTTCAGTCACAATTCAGCGAATCTTCTTCGGCAGCACCGTCGATTACGCCACAAATTAAGAATAGTTACCCTATTCCAAGGGTCGTTAGGGCGATATTGTTCGATGATGATTCAATGGAGGGTACTCTCTATACCCCTTGAGAATTGAAGGAACGCGCCTAGTGATCACAATCAGTGACCTGCGTAAGGTCTACCGCCAAGGCAACAAGGACGTTGTTGCCCTCAACGGTGTGAGCCTTGAAGTCCCCACCGGGAAAATTCACGGCATTGTTGGACACTCCGGAGCCGGTAAGTCCACGCTCGTTCGATGCCTGACATTGCTTGACCAGCCGACCTCCGGCACCGTTGCAGTCAACGGCAAGGAACTAACTAACGTCAGCGACGATGAGCTGCGCAATGCCCGTCGTCGTATCGGCATGGTCTTCCAGCATGCGAACTTGTTCGATTCGCGCACCACCGAACAGAATATTGCCTACCCACTGGAATTGGTCGGTACACCCAAGAAAGACGTTGCGAAAAAAGTTTCGGAACTTCTTGAGCTCGTGGGCCNNGGTCAGTTGCTGTGAACAACAAGGAACTCGCCAACGTGTCGGATACGGATTTGCGCACTGCGAGACGACGCATCGGCATGGTCTTCCAGCACGCGAACCTCATGGATTCGCGCACCACAGCTCAAAACGTGGCCTTCCCTCTGGAATTGATCGGCACTCCCAAGTCAACGATCAACGAGAAAGTTTCAGCTCTTCTGGAACTTGTGGGCCTGACCAACTTTGCTGATGCGTACCCCTCGCAGCTTTCCGGCGGTCAGCGCCAACGTGTAGGCATTGCCCGCGCATTGGCCACCGATCCCGATGTGCTGCTCTGCGACGAGCCGACCAGCGCGCTGGATCCGCAGACTACCGATGAAATTCTTGAGCTTGTCAAAGAACTGCGCAACCGCCTGAACATCACCGTCTTGATCATTACCCACGAGATGCACGTAGTGAAGCAGGCCTGTGATTCGGTGTCCCTTCTTGAAGCCGGCAAAATCGTTGAGCACGGCGATATTGAAGCTGTCATTACGAACCCTTCAGGACGTTTGGCTGCAACGCTGCTTCCACTTCCAGGCGACGCGCCACAGGTCGAGGGTGCCGGACCGGTGGTAGATCTGCTCTACACCGGTGATCAGGCGACCGAACCTGTCATCTCTGGCATTGCGCGTAAATTCAACACCGACGTCAACGTTCTGGCGGGCTCCGTTGAGCACCTGGGCGATCAGCAGTTCGCTCACCTGCGCGTGCAGTTTGCTCCGGACGCAGATCTTGGCGCCATCGTGGAATATCTGAAGTCTGCCGGCATCGCAGTGACCGTGAAGGAGGCCAAGTAAGCTATGGATTTCTTCACTGAACTCTTGAACAACCCAGGCATCACCAGGGCTATGTGGCCGGCCACTGTAGAAACCCTGCAGATGGTAGTGATTGCGACAGTCTTCACCATTGTCATCGGTCTGCCACTGGGAATTCTGCTGCATAACACCGGCAAGGGTGGACTGCTACCCATCCGTTGGCTGAACGTGGTGCTTTCGGGCATCATCGTCAACATCACCCGTTCGATTCCGTTCGCCATCTTGATGGTGGCGCTGATTCCCCTGGCCAAGGCCATCACCGGGGAGTCACTAGGCCCGGTGGCAGCGTCCGTGTCATTGACCATCGGCACGGTTCCCTTCTTTGCTCGACTTGTTGAAACCGCGCTGCGTGATGTTTCAACCGGCAAGGTTGATGCGGCATTGGTGATGGGATCGACCAAGATGCAGGTTATCCGCAAAGTCTTGGTACCCGAAGCGTTGCCGGGACTTATCGCCGCACTGACTACCACCGTGGTCACGCTCATCGGATATTCGGCAATGGCCGGACTCGTCGGCGGCGGTGGCCTGGGCCGGCTGGCTTACAACTACGGCTTCCAGCGCTACGACATGGGAATCATGTTGGTCACCATGGTCATCATCCTCATCATGGTCCAAATCGTACAGATTGTTGGCGACATCGTCGCTCGCAAGATCGATCACCGTTAGATAAATTTCCGTCGGTCACCCGACGGGCTTGGTCGGCAGCACTGCCATACCAAACCTCCCCTTTCGTTACCGGCAACGGTTCGTACTCAAAGGAAAACACTCACAATGCGTACAAAGCTCGCACTTGCCATCACTGGTGTCGCTACTCTCTTTGCGGTGACCGCCTGCGGTAGCACCGGATCGGCCGAACCATCGGCGGCACCAAGCCTCGACCCAGCAAACCCGGTAGTCGTCAAGGTCGGCGCAAGCCCGGTCCCGCACGCCCAGATTCTCGAATTCATCGATGAGAACTTGGCTAAGGATGCCGGCATCGATCTGGAAATTCAGGAAATCGATGACTACCAGACGCCAAATATTGCTCTGGCCGATGGCACCATCGATGCCAACTACTTCCAGACCGAGGCGTACCTGGCGCAGCAGGTTGCCGACAAGGGTTACGAATTCGAACACGGCAAGGGCGTCCACCTGGAGCCGTTGACCGTGTTCTCCAAGAATTTCGACAAGCCTGAAGACGTCACCGAAGGTGCCAGCGTACTGTTGAATAACGACCCGGTGAACCAGCTTCGCGGGCTGCGCGTGCTGGAAAGCGTCGGACTGCTTTCGGGTCTCACCGACGATGATTCAGCCCTGACCCTCGACGGCGACGATACTAAGAACCCGAAGAAGCTCACTTTCAAAGAAGTGAACTCGGAGCAGGTTCCAAAGTTCTACGCTGAAGATGACAACATCGGACTGGCAGTGATCAACGGAAACTACATCGTCCAGGCCAAGCTGAACCTGGATGAAGTACTCGCGCAGGAGTCCTCCCAGGACAACCCGAACTCGAACTTCCTGACCTGGCGTGCCGGCGAGGAAACTCCAGCCATTGCCAAGCTTGACGAACTGCTGCACTCCGAGGAAGTAGCCGCATACATCAAGAAGACCTGGACCGACGGAAGCGTTATCCCCGCTTCATAAGGACTCCACACAGCTATACGCAGCGCTCCTTTGCCCCTTGGGCAGAGGAGCGCTGCGTTGTTTAATCTCACGAAGCTCCTGAAGAAGCTGCGTCTCCAGACAAACCAAGGAGTCTGGCTCCGTTCTCCCAAAGCACCGCTCTGAGCCAGGTTCTCCCAAGTCCCAATCTGGCTAGAGCCTGGATCTGGTGGGCATAGGCATAAGGAATGTTCGGGTAATCCGAGCCGAGAATGATCTTGTCCTGCAAGGCCGGCAAGCGGCCGATATAGCTTTCTGGCATCGGCGCAAATCCATTGGTGAAGTCGGTACCTACCATGGTGGTATCTAAATGTACGCCCACAAATTCCTCGGCTAAATCCGCAAACTCGTGGTACTCAGGCATGCCCATATGCGCAATCACCAGCACCAACTCGGGGAATTTCTCCATGAGCCGGCGCACATGCTGCGGACCGGTGAAACTGCCGTCGAGCGGTGCGGATCCGGCGTGGATTACCACCGGGATCTGCGCCTGTTCAAGCGCTTTCCATGCTTCATCCAGTCGCACATCATCCGGTGCGAAGCCACCGACCTGGATATGAAGTTTAAATAGTTGTGCTCCAGCATCGATGGCCTCTTGGACATAGCTGCCAACTCCAGGTTCCGGGTAGAACGTGGCACAGTGCAAGGCTCCGCAAACGCGAGTACTGAAGTCTTGAGCCCATTCATTGAGCCACGTAGCCATGCCTGCCTTATGCGCGTAGGACAACGCAGGAATCGCCGCTACGCCCATCGAGCGAAGCCGCTTGATGCGCGCTTGCTCATCCATGCGATACGTAATGGGCCATGGACGTCCATAACTTTGTTCTGCCTGATCAAAGTACGCCCAGACTTTCTGCAACATGGGTTCTGGGAGGAAATGCACGTGAATATCGGCGAGGCCTGGAATACCGAGATACTCCAAGAATTCGGGGATCTGTTGATCCGATTCTGGAACCAGATGCTCCGAGACCCGCTCTGACATAAGTCGTTCCTCATCTTCCTTGCATTCATTGATCTTCTAGCCAAGCTATCAAGTTCGACTCTGCAAGTCCTCCTTGAATTCTTCGGGGCGTAAAAAACCGAGGTACCGGCTTCCTCATTGTGGGAAGCCGGTACCTCGGTAATGAGGAGTTAGGCGGTAGCTGCAGCGGCAGCCTGCGCAGCCGCCGGCAGTGCTGCGAAGATCTTCTCCATTGCCGCATCATCATGCGCTGCAGACAGGAACCAAGCCTCGAACACACTCGGTGGCAGGTAAATGCCTGACTCAAGCATCGAGTGGAAGAACGGTGCGTAGCGGAAGACTTCCTGAGCCTGTGCATCCGCGTAGTTATGCACGCCCTTGGCCGAGGTGCCAAATGCTACCGAGAACAATGAACCCGCGCGCTGGATCGAGTGGTCCACCCCTGCCGCGTTGAAAGCTTCGCTGAGCTTCGCCTGCAGGGCGGTGGACTGCTTGAGAATGTGAGCGTAAACCTCATCGGTGGCGTGAGTCAGCTGAGCGATACCGGCAGCCATCGCTACCGGGTTACCCGAAAGCGTGCCAGCCTGATATACCGGACCCAACGGAGCCAGATAGTCCATGACATCGGCACGGCCGCCTAAGGCAGCGGTTGGGAGGCCACCGCCGATGACCTTGCCGAAGGTGTACAGGTCCGCATTCCAGCCTTCATCCTTGCCGCTCAGGCCCCAGTAACCGGACGATGATGCGCGGAAGCCGGTGAGGACTTCGTCAAGGATCAGCAGTGCGCCGTATTTGGCGGTGGTTTCCTTGAGGAACTTGTTATAGCCTGCCTCCGGGGTGACTACGCCCATATTGCACGGTGCCGATTCGGTGATCACGGCGGCAATATTTGCCCCGTGCTCGGCGAATGCGGCTTCAACCGCTGCCCGGTCGTTATAAGGCAGCACGAGAGTTTCGGCCGCGGTTGCCGCGGTCACTCCGGCGGAGCCAGGCAGTGCCAAGGTGGCAACGCCCGAGCCGGCATCGGCCAACAAGCTATCGAGGTGGCCATGGTAGCAACCGGCGAACTTGATGATCAGCTCGCGGCCGGTGAAGCCACGGGCCAAACGCACCGCGGTCATGGTCGCTTCGGTACCAGTGGAGACCATGCGTACCCGGTCCACACCTCCGACTCGATCCTTGATCAGCTTGCCAAGCTTGGCCTCATCCGGGGTGGATGCGCCAAAGGACAGCCCGCGGTCAACAGCAGCGTGAACCGCCGACTGGATTTCGGGGTGAGCGTGGCCCAGCAGTGCTGGACCCCAGGAGCAGACGAGGTCAACATATTCTTTGCCGTCTGCGTCGGTCAGGTAAGCGCCCTTGGCGCCGACCATGAATGGGGGCACCCCACCAACGGAGCCGAAGGCGCGAACTGGCGAGTTCACGCCACCGGGCATGACTTCTTGAGCCTCGGCGAAAAGCCTCTCGGAATTCGACATTTATTTCTTTCCTTCGTTCAACCAGCCAGCAACTTCGGCTGCATAATAGGTCAAGATCTGTTCGGCTCCCGCCCGGCGAATCGAGAGCAATGACTCCATCACGGAGGCCTTGCGGTCGATCCATCCATTGGCCGAGGCAGCTTCAATCATCGCGTATTCACCGGAGATCTGGTAAGCGGAGACCGGTACCGGCGACATCTGCGCGATGTCCGAGACGATATCCAGGTAGCTCATGGCTGGTTTCACCATAACCATATCGGCACCTTCGGCAAGGTCCAGTTCGACCTCCAGCAGCGCCTCGCGGCGGTTCGAAGCGTCCATCTGGTAGGTACGGCGATCGCCTTGCAACTGCGAATCGACGGCTTCACGGAATGGTCCGTAGAAGGCGCTGGCGTACTTTGCCGCGTAGGCCAGTACCGCAACATCTTCTTTGCCGGCCTGGTCCAGGGCCTCGCGGATGACGGCGATCTGCCCGTCCATCATTCCCGATGGGCCGAGGATATGCGCGCCGGCTTCAGCCTGCATCACTGCCATTTCGGCGTAGATTTCCAGGGTGCGGTCATTGTCCACCGCGCCCTTCTCATCAAGCACGCCGCAGTGTCCATGGGAGGTAAATTCGTCCAGGCAGACATCGGACATGATCACTAATTCATCGCCAACCTCTTCGCGGACGGCGGCGATGCCCCGATTCAAAATACCTTTCGGGTCGATCCCGGCGCTGCCGGTCTCGTCTCGATGCTCGGGGATGCCAAAGAGCATAATGCCGCCCAAGCCGCGCTGCGCTGCATCTGCCGCGGCAGCCTTGAGCGAATCCATGGTGTGCTGCATGACGCCGGGCATGGAGGTGATCGGGTTCGGCTCGGTAAGTCCCTCACGGACAAAGGCAGGCAGGATCAGCTGCCTTGAGGAGAGCTCGAATTCTGCCACGAGTCGACGAACTGCGGGATTCTGCCGAAGCCGGCGAGGTCGGTGCTGAGGGAAACCCATGTCACTTCTTTCTGGAATTGTTGATTCACTTTTTGATTAGTTCTCGGGCCGCTGAGGCCAAACCCGTGGGTGTTGGTTCACCGGCAATCGCGTCCACTGGCAAACCCGCTTGCCGCAGGGCCTGCGCGGTGGGCTGGCCAATGGCAATGTTTTTCACGCGTTTGACCGGCAAGTCACCGGTCAGTTCAGCAAAACGCCGCACGATGCTTGGTGCGCTGAAAACCACTAGGTCAAACCGGTCCAGGTGCGCGGCGATGTCCTGTGGTGCAAGCACTTGGGCCGCGGCCGGCACTTCGCTGCGGCGCAACGGTACTGCCCCGCTCGGTGCGGCAACGGTCTGGTAAGCCACAACCTCATCGAGTCGATGCCCGGCCAATCCTGCCGCAAGAGTCGAGCTGGCAAGATCCCCGTGTGGATAGAAGATGTTCTGTCCGGGGTCCAAGTGCCATTGCTCCACCATCCCGGCCGCGGATTGATCTGTGGGCACAAAATCCGAGGCGACGCCCAAACGCTGCTTGGCTACCGCTGCGGTTTTTGTTCCGACCGAAGCAACCTTCAGTCCGTGTGGAAGTTGTTCACCATTGAGGATCGTAGCGATGACTTCAACAGTATTCACCGAAGTGAGCACCAACCACTGGTACTCCCCCGCGGCTAATGCGTGGATCGAGCGGCGCAATTGACTCAGATCCTGCGGCCAGACGGTTTCGATCAGCTGGGCAGAGAAACATCTGATTCCCAGCTTCTCGAATTCCCGCACGGTGGCGGCGGCCCGCGCCGCCTCACGCAAGATCAGTGCCTGATAGCCCATGTATCTGCTTAGGCCAAACCCGCGACGACGGCAGCGCCGTCGGCGATCATCGATTCGGCGAGGCTGCGTCCAAGTTCTTGGGCGCCTTGCACCGACAGCACGTCACTTTGAGCGCTCCGGCGCATGGTTTCGGAACCGTCCGGGTTACAGGCGACAGCTTCCAATATCAGTGTCTGTCCCTCCACCCGAGCCAGCGCACCAATCGGCGCTGCGCACCCGGCCTCCAAGGCAGCCAATAGCGCACGTTCGGCCTCAACCTGCATACGTGTTGGCAGGTGGTCCAAGTCCGCAAGCGCCTGGTCCAAGGCCGGATGGTCCGAACCGGTGCTGCGCACTTCCAAGGCGAGGGCACCCTGCCCGGGAGCTGGCAGCATGATCTGCGGGTCCAGATATTCGGTAATGTGCTTGTCCAGACCCAACCGGCGCATCCCGGCCGCAGCCAAAATCACCGCGTCCAGGTCGCCCTGCACACTTCGCCCTACGCTGCCATCATCATGGGTATCCCCAATCCCCTTGACCCGGCCAAGACGGGTGGGGACATTGCCGCGAATGTCGACAATTTGGAAGTCTTGACGGTATGCCAAAAGCTGGGCCGCACGGCGTGGTGACCCGGTACCGATTTTTGCCCCTTCGGGCAGCTCGGAGAGCTTCAGACCATCGCGGGCGCATAGTGCGTCACGCACGTCTTCACGTTCTGGAATGGCGGCCAGCACCAAACCATCAGGCTGCTTGGTAGGCAAATCCTTCAAGGAATGCACCGCCAAATCGCATCCGGAATCCAGCAGATGCTGGCGCAGCGCAGCGGCGAAGACTCCGGTGCCGCCCAGCTGCGACAGCGGGCCGGTGATCACGTCGCCTTCGGTCTTCACCAAAATGGTTTCGACCTCTAGCCCGGAAGACTGAGCCAATCGTTTAGCTGCCCAACCGGTTTGTGTAGTCGCAAGCGCGCTTCCGCGCGTTCCTACACGAAATGACTCGCTCATGGCGCAGGCACCCCCACTTCTGAATCAACCCCGGCGATGGTGGGACGCAAGGTTCCATCCAGCGCGCGCTTTTCACAACAATTCGGACGGCACACATCAAACCACGGTCCGCCAGCCACCACGCTGATCCGGCCCTCACGCAAGGCCGCGCCGTTGGCATCGGCCAAACGCTCCTCGACCAGGTCCACCAGCCCGGAAACGAAGGCATGGTGCGTGCCAGGTGTCGCAGCCCTGCTGAAGGCGAGGCCAAGCTGCGCGCAGCTGTCCTTCGCTTCGGTGTCCAAGTCCCAGAGCACTTCCATGTGATCGGAAATGAACCCAATGGGCACTACAACAACGCCAGCTACTCCGGCGTCCGCATCGGCTTGGAGTGCATCATTGATGTCTGGTTCCAGCCAAGGCACGTGTGGAGCACCGGACCGTGACTGGTACACCAGGCTGTGCTCCAGGCCCTGTGCTTCGGGTACGTTGGCCAAAATATGTTCTGCTACTGCACGGTGCTGCGCGGTGTAGAGGTTCTCGCTCGCCACCGCGCGCAGCTCGGCCGGGCCAGCGGCGTTGGCGTCCGACATCGGGATCGAGTGCGTCACGAAGACGATCTTGATCTTCGCGTCTTTTTGGTTCTTTGCGCTCAGTTGCGCACGGACCTCGGCTAAGGAGGTGCTCAGGCCCTCAATGAACGGCTGCACAAAGGCAGGCGTGTCAAAGAACTGGCGCAGCTTATCGACTTCGAGCACACCTTCCAGCCCGGTCTCGCGCAGGCCCATACCCAAATCTTCGCGGTACTGGCGGCAGGCGGAATACCCGGTATAGGCGCCGGTGCCCATGAGCAGCACCTTACGGTGCCCGTCCGCTGCGATCTTCTTCAGCGTGTCATTGACGAACGGGTGCCAGTTGCGGTTTCCCCAGTACACNNCCGGGACATCGATATTGCGCGCTGCCAGTTCGGCTTCCAACGCGGCCAGCAATGCACGGTTCTGGCCGTTGATCGGCGAAATCCCGCCGTTCTTGCGGTAATGCACCGCGACTTCTTCAAGGCGTTCGTCGGGGATCCCGCGGCCAGCGGTGACGTTGCGCAGGAACGGGATCACATCGTCTTGGCCTTCGGGGCCTCCAAAAGAGGACAGCAGGATCGCGTCATAGGCTTTGGGGACCATTTGGCCGTTGGCGTCGTAGCCGGTGCGTGGATCGAAATCCTGGGTCACTTCAAGACCTCGATGGCCTCGGCGGCCGAGATCCGGCGTCCGGTGTAGAACGGGGTCTCCTCGCTGACGTGGTGGCGTGCTTCGGTGTAACGCAGGTGGCGCATCATGTCGACCAGATCGATCATGTCATC
>DNHA01000093.1:10698-12674 GCA_003486025.1 Micrococcaceae bacterium
AGCATGCCGTGATCGCGCAGCATCTTGCCGCGTGCCGCAGGGTCCATGGTGTACCAGTCGTGGGAGCGGACAAATGGGTAAACAGTCATCCAGCCCTTCGGATCCACGCCGCGGGAGAAGGCTGGCGAGTGGTCCTTGGAGAACTCGGCTTCGCGGTGCACGGCCATCGTGGAGTACACAATTTCTGTGCCGGCAAGCAACGCACTGCGACGGACCTTGCGCATCGATGCCTGCAGCAGTTCAGCTGCCGGACCATGCATCCAGACCATGATGTCGGCTTCTTCGCGCATCATCGACACGTCGTAGAGACCTCGCACCGTGGCACCAGCTTCCGCTAGCTCGGCAACCAGTGAGTCAAACTCGGTGGCGTCGGCCGCACCCAGTTCCACCTCGGCGGAGCGCTTGAACACGGTCCACAGGGTGTAGAACATGGTCGGGTTTTCTCCGGCTGCCTCACGGTCTCGCATGACCGGCGAATTATGCTGTGGTACGTAGCTCACTGAGGTTTTCTCCTTGATCATCTGATCTAACTAAAGCGGTTATCTCGAAAATTAGCGGGCGCTAATTGCAACGCTGCGGCGGGTGTGGCCGATGACTCTAGCCAGCCCCGTCCCGGCAAGCCATGCGCCCACCACATCCAACCCATCAAAATCTTGTACTGCTGCGTTCAGCTTCGCGCGGCGCGCGCTCGCTTCCTCGCCCTGCAACGGGACCATGTCGTTGAAACGCGAAATAGCGCTTCCCACCACATCATCCTGGTTCAATTGAACACCCAGAATCTTTGAAGCATCTTTGATGGCCTGCTCCAGCAAGGCTTGGGTATCGCCTGATTCAACGATTGGCTCATGCTGTCCGATCCGTCCAAAGGACAGGCGAACCACATGAGTTCCTGGCCCCGACTGTTCGGCGAGCCAAGGCCATTTGGCGCTGGCGTGAGTCAGCGCCTTGGCGATGACGGGTGCATTCTGCGCAACTAATGCGCCTGACCCGCGCGGTGCCTCGTCAAGTTCTGGCTTATCGACCACCAGCACTACCAACGCGATGGAATTCGACACCGCCTCGGAGCTGATTCGCTTCGAGTCTTCAAGCAACGGGTTGAGCAGGTTCAACGCTGCTTGTGCTTCGGTAGCGATGACTACCCGGTCTGCGGATAGTTCCTGACCGAGGCTGTGCACCGTGTAAGGGTGCTGTGCTTGGGGATCATGATCGATTCTGGTGACCGGAGAGTTCGCTACCAGCGCCACTGATGCTTCCGTGAGCTGTTCGGTGACGGTGGTGACCAGCGTGTACATGCCGCCCTCAAGGCCAGCGACTCGTGATCCTGCCGGTGCGTCACCTTGGAGTTTGGCGACCGCTTTAGCCAGCGAGCCGGTCTCTTGCATTGCGGCGCGGAGCCCAGGAGCGGCCGCATCGATGTCGATGCGCGCCGGATCAGTGGAATACACGCCGTTGACCACTGGGGCAACTAGGGCATCAAGGACGCCCTGTCCCATGCGGTTGCGGACAACCTCGGCCAGTGAGAGTTTTTCTGTGGCCCATTTTTTGGGCATGGGAGTGACTAAATCTGCCGCGGCGCGCACGGTGGCGGCGCGGCCGATGATGCGACGCACCTCGTCGTTGCGCACCTGCGCTGGGATCCCCATCAGTGAGGTGGGAGGCAATGGATTAGCGACCAGGTTCTCGGCTTCGCCCTGAATCAGCCAAGCCCCGGCACCGGTGGTTGGCGTGATTTTCTCGCCGAGATCCAGCTCGTCGAGGTAGGAGACCACCGTGCCTCCGCGCACCGCGAAAGACTCGGCGCCTGCGTCGATATCCAACCCGGCAACTTCGACTCGGCGCAGACATCCGCCAAAGCTTGATGCCGCTTCAAGGACCGTGACCCGGTATCCGGTCTGGCGCAGCTCGCGGGCCGCTACCAGTCCGGCGATGCCGCCGCCAATCACGATCGCATGTGGTGAGCGTGGATCGGCGACTCG
>DNHA01000139.1:0-4181 GCA_003486025.1 Micrococcaceae bacterium
TTTGGTTGCGCGCTAAGGAACTAGGCCCATACAGGTGCCTTCAGGACGTAGTATTGCCCCATGGCACTCCAACGTTCAAGCGAAATTCAAGCACCCCCTGCCGAGGTTTTTGCGTGGTTTTCCCGCCCCGGAGCGATTCGCAGACTCCTGCCACCTTGGCTTCCGCTGAAGGTAATAGCCGAAGCCGAGTCCTTACGTAGCGGAACGGCGGTGCTGGGATTGCCAGGTGGTCTGCGCTGGTTCGCCCAGCACCAGCCAGATGGTTATATTCCAGAACGAAAATTTGTCGACGAAGTAGAACCGCGAGGTCTGCGAGCCATCGCCACACGGGCGGTGAACTGGAAGCATGAGCATCTCTTCGAACCTGCCGGCGGGGATGCGACCACGGTGATCGACCGTATCAGCTCGAACCTTCCTGCCCGCCAGACTGCGCGCATGCTCGCCTATCGCCATCGTCAGCTCGGCGCAGACTTTGCTGCCCACCAGCGAGCCGCCGCCGCTGGGCTGAAACCATTGACCATCGCGGTGACCGGTTCAAGCGGCATGGTCGGGGAAGCGTTGTGTGCGTTCTTATCCACCGGAGGGCATCGCGTCATCAGGCTGGTGCGCGGCACCCCGAAGTCTGCCGATGAGCGGCGCTGGGATTCGATGGCGCCGGCCGATGGCTTGCTTGACGGATGCGACGCGGTGATTCACCTCGCTGGAGCCAGCATCTTCGGCAGATTTAGCGATAAGCACCGGCAGGCGATTGAAAGCAGTCGTATTGAGCCGACGCGGGCCCTGGCCGAACTTGCTGCCCGAGCGAAGGTGTCAACATTCATCAGCGCCTCTGCCGTGGGAATATATGGTGCACAGAGCGGGCCCGCCCCAGTTGATGAAAAGTCGATCCCGGATACCGATGGCGCTGACTTCTTAGCCGACGTTGTTCGGCGCTGGGAGCAAGCGGCCGGTGCAGGAACATCCACGATGCGCCGGGTGCAAATCCGGACAGGCATTGTGCTCAGCCCCCGCGGTGGCATGCTCGCAGTTCTCCGGCCGATCTTCACCGCCGGCCTCGGCGGCCGGTTGGGTGCTGGTACCCAATGCCTGTCGTGGATCGGCCTGGATGACTTAGTGGATATTTACCATCGGGCTTTGTGGGACACAGCACTGGACGGTCCGGTAAATGCTGTGGCGCCTCACCCGGTGAACAATATCGAATTCACCAAGGCTCTGGCCAAAGCCGTGCACCGTCCAGCCATCGTTCCGGTGCCCGCGGCGGCGCCGAAGCTGCTGCTGGGTACAGAAGGTACTCAGTTGTTGGCCATGGCGGACCAACGGGTCATGCCGCAGAAACTGCTGGATGCTGGACATGAATTCCGAAATGGACGCATTGACCAGGAACTGGCGCACTGCCTTGGCGGGAACTAGCTGAATTCCACGCGTTAAGCACCAAGCTCCGCCGCATTGGGTATTCATGCCCAATGCGGCGGAGCGTGGCTGACGACGGACCCAGAGGTCCTTGGGTGTTAGCCCATGTGGATGACGCCGAAGAGCACGCCCGAAGCGAGCATGACCAGGCTTACCACTGCCGCACGCCACAGCACCTTCTTGTGGTGATCGCCCAAATCCACACGAGAGAGCGAAACCAGCAGAAGGATTGCCGGGACGAGCGGAGATTGCATGTGCACCGGCTGTCCGGTGATGGAGGCGCGGGCCATATCCACCGCTGGGACTCCGAAGTGCGCGCCGGCCTCGGTGAGGACCGGAAGAATGCCGAAGTAGAAGGCGTCGTTGCTCATCAAGAACGTTGCCGGGATTGATATCAAGCCGGTGATTACCGCCATGTACTGGCCCAGCGAGTCAGGGATAATATCGACCAGCCATAGACTCATCGCGTCAACCATGCCGGTTCCGGACAGTACCCCGGTGAGCACCGCAGCGCCGAGCACCATGGATACCACGGCGATGATTTCGCTGGAGTGTGCGGCGATCATCTTCACCTGGTCATTGACCTTCGGGAAGTTCACTACCAAGGCAATCGCGGTACCGATCATGAACAGGTAGGACAGCGGCAATACGTCAACAACGAGCAATACCATGATCGCTACGGTGAGCACTAAGTTGAAGTAGAACGTCTTTGGACGCAGGGTTTCGCGGTTCGGGTCCAGTACGGTGCCGTCCATGGTGGCCGCTTCGTTGCCGTCGCCGCGGCGTGCCACGGCTTCAAGCACTGCTACCGAAGCGCCGGTTGGGGAGACGCCCTGGTCGTTCTTGGTGCCGGTGAGATTTCCTCCGCCAAAGCCTGTGCCCCATAGCTCGGGACGCTCACGCTGCAGCCGGCGGCGTTCGCCCAGACCCAACTGCCAAGCGAAGATGCCGATCACGATCAGGGCTATACCCAGCGATGGCAGCATCGGCACAAAGATATCTGCTGCGTCAACGCCCAAAGCGGCCGCGGCGCGAGCGGTTGGACCACCCCACGGAACGATATTCAAGGTTCCGTTGGTCAAGCCAGCCACACAAGTCAAGACGACCGGGCTCATGCCCAGACGCTGATAAATCGGCAGCAACGCGGCGGTGACCACGATGAAAGTTGTAGAGCCATCGCCGTCCAGGGAGATCACTGCGGTGAGCAGAGCCGTGCCCATGACGACCTTGGCTGGGTCGTTGCCCACGAGTTTCTGAATACCCGAGACAAGCCGGTCAAAGAGTCCCACGTCGATCATGATGCCGAAGTACATGATGGCGAACATCAAGAGGGCAGCAGTGCCCGACATGGACTTGATGGCGTCCATGATCATGTCGCCGAGGCCAAAGCCTGCCCCGGTGAACAGGCCAAAGACGGTAGGGACGATGATGAGGGCCAGCAACGGCGTCATCTTTTTAGTCATGATCAGCACCATGAAGGTGAGAACCATGAGGAATCCGAGAGCAACTAGCATTGCGCCGACCTCCTAGCGTGTGGCAAGTGATGATGCCAGCGGGGTGCTGGCACTTATTCAAGGTACGTGGTGGCGCTCATCAAAGGAGGGTTGAAAGTATTCTGATCTCTTTAGGTTTTTGCAATCTTTTTGCTCATTAAAATCATTGGCAGTCTATGCTGGACACGTGCCCCAGACAATAGCCACCCGACACTTCGCCTCGCGCATCATGCGCTTGCAGTTTGTGGTCCTTGGCGTGCTCATCGTGCTGGCCACCGCGGCGACGCTGCTCAACAGCTATAACCGGGTCTTTGAACGGGCCGAAGATACTTCGCTGGGCATTGCACGCTCGGTTGCTTCCTTGCCGCAGGTCATCGAGGAAGTCTCGATCTATGCCGCGCAGGAAAAACTTGAGTTGGAAAAACTACGCAACGGTCCACTGCAGCAGTTAGCCGAATCAGTGCGCACCGGCGGACAAGCCTCCTTCGTGGTCATCACCGAGGACCGCGGACTGCGGCTGAGCCACCCAAATCCGGCGGAGATTGGCCAGCTGGTCTCCACTGACCCGGTGGCGTTGACCGGAGTGGAAAACGTGGCCCGAGAACACGGAACTCTAGGTGAATCGGTGCGCGCCAAGGTGCCGATCCGTGCCGAAAACGGCAAGGTTATTGGTGAGGTGTCAGTGGGCGTGGCGACACAGTCCTTGACCGGTGCCTTGGTTGCATCCTTCGGTTGGATTGCGCTTTTCGCCGTACTCGCAGCCTTGTTGGCAACAATGGCTGGGCGCTTCACCGTGCGTACGCTCAAACGCCAAACCCTGGGGCTGGAGCCTGCAGAGATTGCCCAGCTGGTACGTGACCAGCAGGCGGTGCTTTACGGCGTCAGCGAGGGAGTGATTGGTTTGAGTCCTGATGGCACCATCACCGTGCGCAATAAGGCGGCGCGCCAGCTTCTCGGCCTGCCGCACCGCACCGAACTCGCCGATATCATCGGCCGTCACTACGAATCTGCAGGACTTGATCTGCGGCTAGTGAAAGCCATCAAAGAGCATGACCGCGCCCCGATCAGGCTGGAAGCCAATTCGAATGCCATCGTTGCCCGTGTCTCAGACGTGGTGCGCGATGGGGTGGAGCTGGGCCAGGTCATTTTGCTGCACGATGTGAGCACGGTCGAGGCGCTGGGCACCAAGCTTGACGCCGTGCAGGATATGGCCGATGCCTTGCGCGCCCAACGCCACGAATTCGCCAACCGCATGCACGCGGTACTGGGACTGATTAC
>DNHA01000139.1:4280-13052 GCA_003486025.1 Micrococcaceae bacterium
TCGGCATTCCTCTCGGCCAAGGGGGTTCGTGCCCATGAGCTGGGCATTGAACTACGCGTCTCGGCCCAGTCCATGCTTTTTGAGCAGGTCGCCTCGGCTTCAGATGCCCAAGATGTCACCGCGGTACTTGGAAATCTTTTGGATAACGCCTTTACCGCCAGCTTGCGCGGAAACGGGGACCCGTGGGTAGAGGTGGATCTGCTTTCCGAGGGGAGCACCTTGCATCTTGCGGTGGCTGACTCGGGAGCCGGGATCAGCACCGATGAAGATATCTTTTCACCCGGGGTGAGCACCGGCTCTGCGCTAGGTGAGGGCCATGGCTCGGGTGTGGGACTGCCGTTGATCCGCCGACTAGCTCGTTCACGCAGTGGCGATGTGTGGATTGCCGACGCCGGGGGAGAACATGGCGGAGCGGTAATTGCCGCGAGGCTGCCGGCGGTCTTAGCTGAACCGAAGAACTAACGAGCATGACAGGAGAACACACATGACGCAAGGCGCCGCCACGGGAGACTACCGGGTACTTATCGTAGATGACGACTTTCGGGTTGGCCGGCTGCATGCCGACATGGTCAACGAGATTCCTGGATTCCAGGCCCTGGACCCGGTGCAAGATCCGCGCACCGTTCCGCAGCTGGTTGCTACCTTGCAGCCGGATCTTGTACTTCTGGATTTGTATCTGCCGCATGTCAGTGGCGTGGAGTTGCTGCGCGAGCTGCAGATCGACGCGATCATGGTCTCGGCTGCAACCGAGTCGAAAAACGTGGCAGCTGCGCTGCAAGCCGGGGCACTGGCTTTCATTATCAAGCCTTTTGGTGCCAGGACACTCGCAGGGAAGCTCAAAGGGTGGGCTCGGTACCGGCGGCAGCTAGCGGCCTCCACAGAATTTGACCAGCAAGGCGTTGACCGGCTTTACCGCACCTTGCAGGGTGCCGAAGATAGTTCAACCGCAACTAGCGTAGCTCCCACGGAACAGGCGGTCCTAGCCTGTGTGCGCCAGTCGCATGAACCGATGAATGTGGCAGAGGTTGCCGAGGCTGTAGGGGTCGCGCGGGCGACGGCGCAGCGCTACCTTGCCGCTTTGGTAGCCAATGAATCTCTTGAATTGCAGCTGGGGTACGGCACCAGGGGACGTCCTGAACACCGTTACTTTGCAAGATAATTGACTAAATAACTCTACGTCCAAGCTGGTTTTCATAGTTTGTCCACGCGCGGTTAGGTTTATTGCCCGGGTGCTGTCCTGGTAGCGTTTTGCCAAAAGGCAATGAGGAGGACAAATGAAAAAGCTACATGCCAAATATTCGCAGGGGTTATTCATTGCTGTGCTTATTTCTCTGAGTCTCGCATGGAATCAGCGCATCGCAGACCCTTGGGGGTTGTATCTGATCGTGCTGAGCGTAGCCGGATTTGTGATTTCCGTGGTGAGCCTCGCAATCCGCACAGCTCGCGAGGAATCCGCAACTCACTAGGCAGAGATCTTGGTTTTACGGCAGAGTTTGTTTTGCAGTTCATAAACCTGCCACCTAGTGGAAAACTTGACGCGAAATACTGGCGCTCATGACACAGATATCGCGACGAAACTTGCTGACCGGCGCCCTCGGCGTCGGCGCGCTTGGACTCATCACTCCAGCCGGCACTGCATTGGCCGCTCCGAGCCCCCGGCTGGTGCGATCAAGGCTCGCACTGACCAGCGGATTTTCCATGGGAGACGTTTCCACTAACGAAGCGGTGCTCTGGGCACGCACCACCGGAGATGGCCGATTGCGCGCCCAATTACGCGCCATAGATGAAGCCGGACAAGTCATCAGTGGCCGCGGTTCTTTTGAACGGACTTTGCGTGGAGCCCAAGCCAGCGCGCAAACCGACTACACCGCCAAAATCGCCGCATCAAATCTCCCGGCTGGAACGCGCTTCGCGGTGGATATCGGCTTCGAAGACGAAAACGGCACATTGGGGGAGACCACCACCGGCTCCTTCAGCACCGCTCCTTCGAAGACCGGCCGACGCAATCACTCAGCTTCAATGGCTCAGAGCTTCGTCTGGTCTGGTGATACCGCAGGACAAGGTTGGGGAATCAATGAAGAAATAGGTGGCATGCGCGCCTATGCGGCGATGCACGCCACCAAGCCAGACTTCTTCGTGCACAGCGGGGATACCATTTACGCCGATGGTCCAATCTCCGCCGAGGTAGTGGAATCTGACGGCCAAATCTGGCGCAACCTGGTCACCGAGGAAGTCTCCAAGGTTGCCGAAACCTTGGCGGAGTTCCGCGGCCGGCATCGCTACAATCTCATGGACGCCAACGTGCGTGCCATGTACGCCGAGGTGCCGGTGATTGCCCAGTGGGATGACCACGAAACCCACAACAACTGGTGGGCCGGGGAAACTATCGCCGATGAACGCTATACGGTGCGTGATATCAATACCTTGGCCACCAGAGGACGCCGGGCCTGGCAGGAATACCAGCCAATTGCCGACCCGCGTGCCATGCGAGGGGGAACCGGTTTTGAAGCCGCACGAATTTACCGCAAGATTTCCCGCGGCCCAGCACTAGATCTCTTCGCGTTGGATATGCGGAGCCACAAGTCGGAGAACACCGACGGGTTGGAAAGCCACGAGACGGCGATCCTCGGCGAAGAACAGCTGCAGTGGTTGCTCGATGGGCTGGAGCAGTCGAAAGCCACGTGGAAGGTCATTCTCAACGACCTGCCGCTGGGAATTATCGTTCCAGACGGCAAAGCGCAGGAATCCATTGCCAACGCCGACCACGGTGCACCGCTGGGACGTGAGCTGGAACTGGCTCGATTGCTGAAAGCCATCAAGGACCGTGGCGTGAAAAACGTGGTCTTCTTGACCGCGGATGTGCATTACTGCGCCGCACACCACTACTCACCGGAACGCGCCGCCTTCAGTGATTTCAACGAGTTCTGGGAGTTTGTAGCAGGCCCGGTCAACGCAGGATCCTTTGGTCCCAATAAGATGGATGGCACCTTCGGACCTCAAGTGGAATTCGCACTCGCCGGAACCACCAACCAATCACCACGTGATGGTAAAGGCCAGTTCTTCGGACACGTTGACCTCGACGAATCGCAAAGGTTTACGGTTTCGCTTCGTAACGGCCTGGGCGAAAGTGTTTACAGTAAAACCCTGGAGCCGGTGCGCTAACCGCAGCGCTAGTGCAAACAGCATAAAAGCAGCGGCGCAGATCCAAAAGATCTGCGCCGCTGCTTTGTGTTGCGAGCTTTAGCGTCCGGTGCCGCCGTAGACGGTGGCTTCCACATCGGTATCGAGATCGAATGCGGTGTGGATGGCGCGAACCGCGTCATTGAGCTTGTCTGCGTCGGTGACCACGGAGATGCGGATCTCCGAGGTGGAGATCATGTCCACATTGATCCCGGCCTGGTGCAGAGCTTCGAAGAAGGTGAAGGAGACGCCCGGGTTTGAGCGCATGCCCGCGCCAATCAGCGAAAGCTTACCGACCTCGTCGTTATGCTCGATGTCTTCGAAGCCAATTTCACCGCGCGCGGTTTCCAGCGCAGCTAGAACGCGTTTGGTCTCGGTCATTGGCAAGGTGAAGGAGATATCGGTGGCACCCGAACCCTTGGTCGAGATGTTCTGTACGATCATGTCGATATTTGCTTGCGCGGCTGCGATAACCCCGAAAATCTGTGCTGCCTTGCCCGGAATGTCCGGTACACCGATGATGGTGACCTTTGCTTCGGAATGGTCGTGGGCAACACCGGAGATGATTGGCTGTTCCAAGGGTTCTCCCTCTTGAATCTTGATCTTGTCATTGGGGTCCGGGAGCACCCAGGTGCCCTCGTTAGTGCTGAATGAGGAACGCACATGCAGCGGCACACCAAAACGGCGAGCATACTCCACGCAGCGCAGGTGCAGGATCTTGGAGCCACTGGCTGCCATCTCCAACATTTCCTCGCTTGAAATCGTGTCGATCTTCTTTGCTGCGTGAACCACTCGTGGGTCGGCGGTGTAGATGCCGTCCACGTCGGTGTAGATTTCGCAGACATCGGCACCCAGCGCCGCGGCAAGTGCCACCGCAGTGGTGTCCGAACCGCCACGGCCCATAGTGGTGATGTTCTTGGATTCCTTGCTCATGCCTTGGAAGCCGGCGACGATGGCAATGAACCCGCGGTCGATGGCTCGTCGGATGCGCTGTGGTGAAACTTCCATGATGCGCGCCATGCCGTGCGTCGAGTCCGTGATCAGACCGGCCTGTGAGCCGGTGAAGGATACTGCGCTTTCACCGAACTGGTCGATGGCCATCGCCAGCAAGGACATGGAAATGCGCTCGCCGGCGGAGAGGAGCATATCCATCTCGCGGGCTGGGGCGTCATCGGTCAGCTGCGCGGCGAGGTCAAGGAGTTCGTCGGTGGAATCTCCCATGGCCGAAACGACGACGACAACCTCATGGCCCTGCGCCTTGGTGTCAATAATTCGGCGCGCGACACGTTTGATGCCCTCGGCATCGGATACGGACGAACCGCCAAATTTTTGAACTATTAGGCCCATGGGCGCACACTCCAACTGATGAAAGTTGTTGATGCGCATCGTGTTATGAGAACCGATGCGACATATCTACCACTAATAATTGTGGCAGTACCAAGGGTGCATCACCTAGTTGTGACGGTAACCATTGGTCATATTGCCTAATATCTGCCACTTGAATGCCTAGAACGGCCGGTCAACTGCGCATCGTAGCTAATATTTGTCGCCAAAATGACTTCCAGCCCTCCAGATCCTGAGGGTTGGCAAGCTTTGCGTGATCAGCGCTTACGCTGGCCTTATTGCCTTTCATGGTGATGTTCACACTCACGCGGCTGCCATCGCTGAATTGCGCCTTCCAATAGCGCCACTTTTCGGAGCCGCTGACCGCTGGCTGGGCCGCAAGCTGGGTGCCGTTGAACTCGCTGAACTCTGCGACCGTAGCGATCCAGCTTTGTAAAGCATCCTCAAGATCCATGCTCAGCGTAGTGGAAACCGAGCCTTTAAAGCTTCCATCGCTTGCTTGGCCGGGAACTCTGCGGCCGATGTGCTGTTCGTAAGCGATGGCTACCGATTGCGCCCACCAGCCCGGATTATCGAGGCCTGTGGGCATGAGCTGGTAGATCATGGAAGCAAGCGGTTTATGCCGCAGTTCCTTGGCGCCAGCAGAGTCCAACTGCTCCACCCACTGTTCCCACGGCTTGCCGGTGGCCTTCGTGATTGCTTCGATATTGCTGCTCTTGATCGCCATAAAACGAGTGTAGCCACACTCCAATAGAAAGGAGTGCGGCTACAACAGGGCTCTTTTTACAGTTCGCGTAGATCCGCGTTGAGCCGCTCCAGCAGGCCGGTGAGGTGGCTCAGATCTGAATCGGACCATTTGTTGATCCGTTCGCGTAAATCATCGCGCCAGGTCTGCAACCAGCCATGCCAGCGTTGCTTGGCCAGGTCGGTGGGCAAGAGGTTGAATACTCTTCGGTCGGTCTCGTCAACTTCCCGCCTTACTAGATCAAGCTCTTCGAGCCGGGTCACTAGCCGGGAGAGTGTGGCCTTATCAGTCATGAGATGTTCGCAGATCTCTGACTGGGTGGTGTTTCCCAATTTGAGGATCATCCCGAGCACCGGAACCGCCGCAGGGGGCAGCTTTTCATCGAGCTTTGCGGCCATGGTGCGGCGTGACTTTGCGGTCACCGAGAGCAGGGTGAAAAGTTCCTGTTCTGCTGCATCGAATAGCTGGCTGCGATGAGCCCAGGACCGAGTTTCTTCCACGGTTTCCACAGCGACTAGGCGTCGGTTTCCGCGATGGAAGAAGTCTCTGACTCTTCAGCTAAACGCTCGGTATTGGTTTTCTCGTTCAAGTGCTGATTAGGCAACAGGATCACTGCGACCAGGGTGATCAGTGCCAGCGGTGCGGCGAAGGCGAACAAGGACGCGACACCGTCACCGTAGATCGATTCGAGGATCGAACGCACCGGTTCTGGCAGGGTGGAGATGGTCGGCAGGGAACCGGAGCTCAGCGATGCGCCAACCGCGGCGGCCTTATCGCCCAGCGAGGCGATGGCAGCCGATAGTTCGCTTTGGCGGTCTGCAATCATATTTGGAATGGTGACCGCAAGCAGTGCGCCTAGACCTGCGGTACCTGCGGTACCACCGAGGGTGCGGAAGAAGTTCACCGAGGACGATGCAACGCCGAGAATTTGAGGTTCCACGGCATTCTGGACGACAAGCACCATGTTCTGCATCACCAGACCAACACCAGCACCGAGAACGAACATGTACAGGCCCACCTGCCAGAAGGGGGTGTCGTAGTGAATGGTTCCGAGCAGGTACAGTCCAACGATCTGCAAGGCGGCGCCGGTGACAACCAGGGCTTTCCACTTACCGTAGCGTGAGATCAGCGCACCGGCCACGGTGGAGATGACAAGCAAGCCGGCCATCATGGGGAACGTCATCAGGCCTGCCTGTGTGGCGCTGGCGCCACGGGCCATGATCATGTACTGGCTGAGGAATACCGTGGTACCGAACATCGAAATGCCTACGGCAAGCGAGGCAATCACTGCGAAGGTGAAGGTGCGGTTCTTGAACAGATTAAGTGAGATCAGCGGTTCTGCCACCTTGAGTTCAACGAACACAAAGATTGCTAGCAAGATGACCGAGCCAACCAGCATGATGTAACTGGTGCTGGAGTTCCAGTCGAACTCGCTACCGCCCATGGACAACCAGATCAGCAGCAATGCCACGCCGGAGGAAAGAAGCATGATGCCCAGGTAGTCGATCTGCACCTTGCGCTTGGCGATGGCCGGAAGATTAAGCGTGCGCTGGATCAAGATGATGGCGACGACCGCAAATGGAAGGGCTACGAAGAAGTTCCAGCGCCAGTTGATGGTATCGGTGACGAAGCCGCCGATGAGCGGGCCGCCTACGGTACCCAATGCCATGACAGCGCCAAAGAGGCCCATGTACTTGCCGCGCTCACGTGGCGAAAGGATATCGGCCATGACAATCTGGCTCAGTGCGCCCATGCCGCCGCCTGCGAGGCCCTGGATTACGCGCATGGCGATCAGGAACTCGGTGTTCTGCGCGAAGCCGGCCGCGGCCGAGGCGAGAACGAAGAGTCCAAGCGAGATCTGCAGCAGGAGCTTTCGGTTGCCCAGGTCGGCGAGCTTTCCCCAGATGGGGGTTGAAATGGTGGTGGCGAGCAAGGTCGCGGTGACCACCCAGGTGTAGGCGGTCTGGCTGCCATTCAGGTCCGAAACGATGACCGGAAGGGAGCTGGACACCACGGTGCCTGCAAGAATTGAAACGAACATGCCCATGAGCAACCCGGTCAGTGATTGAAGAATCTGCCGGTGGCTCATTTTGGGATTTGCGACCGGCGCTACTGCGGTCATGGCGACTCCAAAAGGTCGGAAAATAAGGTTGATTGATATCAACTATATGCCGATGGTTGACCATTATCAACCAATGTGTTTGAGTGCACAATCGTCAGACAAGCCAGCCCGGCTCAACGCAGGGTTGGCCGGGCTGTAGTGAAGGAAAATCTTGCTGTTGATCTTAACCGCGCGAAGAACTCGGCGCAATGGTGTTGCGCCGCCCTTCGAAAGCGCGTGCCAAGGTGACTTCATCGGCGTATTCCAGATCGCCACCCACTGGCAGCCCTGAGGCCAAGCGGGTGATTTTGATGCCCAACGGGCTCAGCTGGCGAACCAGATAGATTGCAGTTGCCTCGCCCTCTAGATTGGGGTCCGTAGCCAAGATCAGTTCGGTAATGGAACTGTCGCCTAAACGCGCAACTAGCTCACGAATGTGCAACTGTTCCGGGCCGATTCCAGCGATTGGGTTGATTGACCCGCCAAGCACGTGGTACTTGCCGTTAAAAGCGCGGGTGCGCTCAATGGCCAGCACATCCTTGGATTCCTCCACGATGCAGATCTGGCTGGTATCGCGGCGTTCGTCGCGGCAGATCCCACAGGTGTCCTGTTCGGAAATGTTGAAGCAGATTTCGCAGAAGCGAACCTTTTCCTTGGCCTGCTGGATGGAAGCGGCAAGGCGCGTCATATCCTCGGCGTCGGCATCGAGAATGTGAAAAGCGATGCGCTGCGCCGATTTAGGACCGATGCCCGGTAGCCGACCGAGCTCGTCGATCAGTTCCTGAACAGCACCTTCGTACACCTATTGCCCACTTTCCTGAGGGTTCAAACGTTTATAAATCACCGTGCTACACACTAGTGTCTCACTCCGACAAGATGCCGGTTAGAGGCCGCGCTTCATTTCGACGATGTTGCCGTTCACATCACGCTGTTCAATGACCAAACCACCGAGCAGACGTTCTACCGCGGGCACTCCGATCAACGCAGAATCCTCGACCTCGATGTCATCCTCGCTGGGCGAGAAATCTTCGGGTTCCGCTGGCGCTGCCCGGACCACCCGATCCGGTGCACCCCAAGCGTTATCCGAGCTGGTCTGCTGAGTGCTCGGTGCGCTGTCCTTCGACTGGCTCATGAGCTGCTGGTAGCGGCTTAACCTGGCGCCAGCTATCGCAGTTCGGGCTTCGGGCTGTTCTTCCGATTCACTGGGGGCTCCCCAGGCTGGTGCGGATTCAGTCACCGGTTGGACCGCTGGTCTAGGCGGCGCCGCAACAGGAGCTGCTGCTGCGGGGGCCGCTGGTGCGGCGGCAACCGGCTGCGGCTCAGGCTCACGGATTGCCTTGGACTCGAAGGTATCGGTGGTGCTGCCTGGATGCAACGGAATTTCCGAGACCGGACGAGAAAT
>DNHA01000243.1 GCA_003486025.1 Micrococcaceae bacterium
GATCTTGAAAAGCAGGGAAGGGAGTAGATCTGAGTTGGTCATTGGTTATCCTCCGTGTAAGGACAGCGTAGCAGCACGGAAATTTGAGATGACCAATTGTCTAAACGTTATAATTAGAGCCCAATCAAAGGTCAGTGTTTTTGATCTACATATCTTCGTCCGCTACTCAGGCCACCAACCTTTCTCTGTCTGTCCGTAACGTGAGCCACTGAACCAGCTTTCTAACTCTACGTCCAAAGTCGTAATTAATGCCAGATTCTCTTGCAAAGGATCCAAGAGATCAGCCTGCTTGCGAGCCCAGTCGATCCAACGATTCGCCATTTCGCGATCTGCGATCGGGGCAATTTTCAGCCGATCTTCCACCGCTTTTATGAAGGCTCGTCAGCGCTCGGCTCGTTCCCACTGGGGATTCCATGACCATCCGGACAGCCATTCCACCAACATCCGGACACTGATTCCACGTTGATCCGGACACTCATTCCATAAGTATCCGGACACCGATTCCACGGCCATCCGGACACTTTCAGGCAGGCAGCAACGCAGGATTATTCACTACCATCGGCCTCTTTTATCGAAGCGAAGAGGTCGTCGTGGAGCGTTTATCCATGCGTAAAATCCGAGAGGTACTACGCCTAAAGTTCGACGCCGGCCTGTCCGTGCGCAAGATCGCCAAAAGTTTATCCATTGGCCATTCGAGTGCGGGAGACTACCTTTGCCGGTTCGCTGCCAGCGGGCTTCAGTGGCCCATCGATCTCTCAGATGCCGAGCTGAATCGACGTCTTTTTCCGCCGGCAGTACCCGCGCCAAGCGACCAACGTCCGACGCCGGACTGGGCTCATGTCCACGCCGAGCTACGCCGCCCCGGCGTAACCCTGGCCCTGCTTTGGCAAGAGTATCGGCTCACCCATCCGCAAGGCTTCCAATACAGCTGGTTCTGCGAGCACTACCGCCTCTGGGCGGCCAAGGTCGACGTGGTCATGCGCCAGGAACATCGCGCCGGCGAAAAACTGTTCGTCGACTACGCCGGTCAAACCGTGCCGGTCATCGACCGGCAGACCGGCGAGATCCGCCAGACGCAGATATTCGTCGCCGTCCTCGGCGCCTCCAGCTACACCTTCGCCGAGGCCACCTGGTCGCAGAAACTGCCCGACTGGCTGGGCTCACACGTGCGCTGCTTCGCCTTTCTCGGCGGTACATCGCAGATCCTGATACCGGATAATCTGCGCAGCGGCGTCACCAAAGCGCATCGCTACGAGCCCGACATCAACCCCAGTTACCGCGACCTGGCCGAGCATTACAGCGTGGCCGTGCTGCCTGCCAGATCTCGCAAACCTCGGGACAAAGCCAAGGTCGAAGTCGGCGTGCAAGTGGTCGAGCGCTGGATCCTGGCGGTGCTGCGCAACCGCCAGTTCTTCTCGCTGGGCGAACTCAACACAGCCATCGGACTGCTGCTGGATCACCTCAATCAGAAGCCCTTCAAGAAGCTGCCCGGCTCACGCCGGTCAGCCTTCGAGGCCCTTGACCGGCCGGCGCTGCAAGCGCTGCCGGAACACCCTTACATCTACGCCGAGTGGAAAAAGGTACGGGTGCACATCGACTACCACGTCGAAGTCGACGGCCATTTTTACTCCGTGCCGTACCAACTGGTGAAACACCAACTCGAAGTACGCCTGACCGCACAGACCGTCGAGTGCTTCCACGCCAACCAACGTGTGGCCAGCCATCTGCGCTCGCCACATAAAGGCCGCCACACCACCCAGATCGAGCACATGCCCAAGAGCCACCGCGAACATGCCGAGTGGACGCCGCAACGGCTGATCCGCTGGGCCGAGCAGACAGGGCCGAACACCGCTGGCGTTATCGCCTACATCCTCGAACGCCGAATCCATCCGCAGCACGGCTTCCGCGCCTGCCTGGGCATCCTGCGCCTGAGCAAACAGCACGGCGAAGAGCGGCTGGAAGCCGCTTGCCAACGTGCGCTGGCGCTGGGCGCATGTAGCTACAAAAGCCTCGAATCGATCCTACGCCAAGGACTGGAACGGCTACCGCTGGCCCAGCAAAACCTGCCGTAATTGCCCGAAGAACACATCAATCTGCGCGGCCCTGGCTACTACCACTGACTGAAAAAGGAGCACCAACATGCTGCCCAACCCGACCCTCGACAAGCTACAAACCCTGCGCCTGCACGGCATGATCAAGGCGCTTGGCGAACAACACGCAACGCCCGACATCAACGATCTCAGCTTCGACGAACGCCTCGGCCTGATGGTCGACCGCGAGCTGACCGAGCGCGAAGATGCACGCCTGACGACTCGCCTCAAAGCCGCACGACTGCGCCATAACGCCTGCCTGGAAGACATCGATTACCGCAGCCCGCGCGGGCTGGACAAGGCCCTGATCCTGCAACTGGGCAGCGGCCAATGGCTACGCGATGGCCTGAACCTGATCATCGGCGGCCCAACCGGCGTAGGCAAAACCTGGCTCGCCTGCGCGCTGGCCCACAAGGCCTGCCGCGACGGCTACAGCGTGCGCTACCTGCGCCTGCCACGCTTGTTGGAGGAACTGGGCCTGGCCCACGGCGACGGCCGCTTCGCCAAACTGATGGCTGGTTATGCCAAGACCGACTTGCTGATCCTGGACGACTGGGGCCTGGCGCCGTTTACCGCTGCGCAACGGCGCGACATGCTCGAACTGCTGGACGACCGCTACGGCAACCGCTCGACGCTGGTGACCAGCCAGATGCCGGTGGACAAATGGCATGCGCTGATCGGCGA
>DNHA01000180.1:0-3374 GCA_003486025.1 Micrococcaceae bacterium
ACCAGCTCATCGGTGTAGATGACAAAGGGTTCGAACTGCTCAGGGGTCGGATTATCGTTGGGGTGATAACCGGTATTTTCAGGAATCTGTATGTCCTGGGCGCTGAAATGATCCAGCGGCGAAGGGCGCAGCGCATTGATGACACGATCATTGATGTCTGTGGCGTAGGCCTGCATCAGATGATCAAACATTGACGCGGTCCCGGGCGTTGGATTCTGTGGATACAGCGCTGCCGGCGGCACGGTAGCTCGCGGTGAGACTGGCGGAAGAGCGCCGCGCTCGCCGGGACCAAGGATGACTATCGGTTCTTTATCGGCAGGCAGGGTGAACAGCCCGAAGATCGCCAGCGAGGCGAGGTCAATGGTGTGATCCGAATGCAGGTGGGTGAGGAAGATGCCGCGCAGGTTGGCAGGGCTGAATCCCGCCTTCATGAGCTGGTTGCCAACCCCGGTTCCGGCATCTACGAGATAGACGCTTTCACCGACAACCACTGCCGTGGCAATGCCTGCGCGCTTCCCTGCGTTCTCTCCGGTCCACCAGCGTGGTCCGCCGGCTGTGCCGAGCGTAACGACGTGGGGATTCAAATTTGTGGAGGTCATGGTCTGCGACCTTTCGTTGTTCCAGTACCTCCCTCTATTGTTATGCGCTGCATCACATTCGTAAAACTGTTTTTATCTACCAATTACCTCGGTTTTTCTTATGAACGGGGCGATATGCTTCAAGGCGACGCTAATCTGCGCAAAGTCGAAGAATAAGCGGCGCCTATGGTGTACTAAGGGCGGAATCCACACCCGGAGGAGGGGCATGTCAGAGCACGAGCGAAGCCGACTATCGCGTTGGGTCTTGCCTGAGGGGCAGGAACCGGACCCGCGATTTACTTTGGCGAATGAGCGTACCTTCCTTGCCTGGATTCGTACCTCACTGGCATTTCTTGCAGGCGGCACTGCCTTAGAAGCCTTTGCTGCAGAAGCGTTTCCCTCGCCGGTGCGTACCTGGCTTGCGGTTCTCATTATTGGTGTGGGAATGCTTATTGCTGCCGGCGCGGCGGTGCGCTGGGTTCGCGTGGAACGCAGCATGCGTACGGGTAAGCCGCTGCCGATTCCGGCGATTGTGCCACTGCTGGGATTTGGTGCAGTTCTCGCTTCGCTAGCCGCGGTGGCAATGATTATCAGTTCTCGAATCTCATGAACGAACCGATCGAGATCACCGATCCGGGGTTGCAGCCGGAGCGAACGGTGTTTGCCTGGACCCGGACACTGGTCTCATTTCTTGTAGTGAGTGCCGTGTTTTTACGCTGGATTCCGCACTATGGCTACGGGATTATCCTGATGATCAGCATCTCGGGTGTCATGGCATTTGGGATCTTTGCCTCGCAGCGTGCCCGGTACCGGCGCATGGCTCTAGGAATTAAGAACGAATGTATTAGCGCGGACGTCGTGGCGATACTGATGACCACCTTGGCCCTGTTTCTTTTGGGTGCATGCGGGCTGCTTTTAGTGCTTAGCCGACACTGATTACTGTCTTAACAGTTGAATGTTCTGCCTCGCGGGAAGTGTTAGCGATTTCACTGGCCGCAGAGAGTACGGGGAGTAATCTCGAGTTTTAGACTTAGTTGAAATAACCCAACTAATTTCGAGGGGACTCCTAGCGGATGAATCCAGATTCTCAGCCCAAAAGCCCGTTTAACTTCATCCAGGTCTTGATTGCCGCAGTGGGCACCGCTTACCTGAACGTGATTGCCTTTTTCATCGGCAGCTCCGCCGGGGCAGACATGGTGATTGATGAGATCACCGGCGAACACGTGGGCTTTGCGCAGGTACTGGCCTTCACCATGATTCCCATCATTTTCTTCGGACTCATCGTATTCGTCCTTGGCCGCGGCAGGCCAGGAATTTGCAAGGTGGCACAGTGGACCGGTGCAGCAATCGCTGTTCTATCGATTGTGTTCCCCGTCTTGAACGCAGGAAATATTGCCGCAGTGATCACGCTAAGCGTCATCCACTTGATCACCGCTGCCGGCTGGTTCTTTGCCGTGCACTATGGCAACAAGGCCCTGCACACCAAGTAATCACGTTGTTTTGTAGGAAGAGTCTTAGCTAGTTGTCTTGGCCGCCAGAACTGGCGTCCAAGACGACTAACTGATGCTTAGTCACTCTGCGAGCTAGTCGCCTTTTCTTCGCCGGAACAAATCGAAGACCACGCGCAGGATAAATACCGAGGCCACCGCCACCAGAGTGTAGCCAAAGAGCTGAAACAAGCTCATCGATGTGGTCACCATCGGGCCGCCGTCGTTGACCAGCAGGATTGTGGCCATAATGCCGGTCACCCCGGCAAGGAATGTGAGGATCGTTTCGTGGACCAGGGACACGAGTAACGTACGGTCCTGCGGATGCGCCAAGAGTCGCATATTGATACTGAGCACGCCAGATTCCAGATCTCCGGTGAGTATATCGATTCTTCGCGGCAGCCGGCGCAGCATTGGCAGCAAGGTGAGTACCTCATTGTTCAATGCCTCGGTGATTGACGAGGGGCGCAGACTCGAACGCAGCCGACTTTCTCCGTACTCTTTCGCCTCAGTGAGTAGATCGAAGCCAGGAGCCAGCAATCGCAGGGTCCCCTCCAGCACCGCGACTGCGCGGAAAGCCAAGGTGAGTTCCGCAGGCACTGCCAGCCGATGCTTAGCCAATAAGCCGACCATCAACGTGAAAACTTCGGCCTTCAGCTCGGCTCCGGGACCCATATGCCGAGACATGAAATGGCTCAACTCGCGTCGTAGCGATAACTCATCAAAATCTTCCGGGATCGGAACCATGCCGAGTAAGGCATCTGCGATGGCTCGAGAATCGCCGCGGTAAAAAGCCAAGAGCACTTCGGAGATCAACCCGCGCAGTTCCGCATCAAGACGCCCTACGGATCCAAAATCCAGGAGGGTGGCGCTGCCGTCTGGTCGCAGCACGATGTTTCCTGGATGCAGGTCTGCATGGAACACCCCATCATCCATGATCTGGTGCATGAGCGACCTGAATAATGCGCTGGCTTGCGACTTGCGTACGGTATCTGAGTAGCATTCCAAGATTCCTGGCTCGCTGAGTGTATGCCCCGCCACCATTTCCATGACCAGAACCCTTTTGCTGCTCAAGCGCGGGTAATGCTCTGGAATGCCAACTCGTTCGGTTTGCGGGTATTGCTGGGCAGTGGTGCGCAAGGCCAGGATATTCATTGCTTCGAGCTCATAATCCAACTCCTCACGCAATGACTGGGCGAACCCCTCGGCAACCTTGTAAAGACCCAAAGACCTGCCCCACTCGGTGGAGTGCTCCAGTGTCTGCGCCATCCGTAACGCGATGTCTAAATCGCGTTCGACCAGGGGCTGG
>DNHA01000180.1:3456-4516 GCA_003486025.1 Micrococcaceae bacterium
AATTGAAGCGGCGGCCAGAGGCTCCGGATCAAAATGCGCGAAGGCTTCTTCAAATTCCATCCCGAGCTCTGCGGTTATGGCCTCGCGGATGTTTTCCCACGGTTCGGGAGCCACGTTTTGCTGCAGCTTGGAGAGCTCGTCTATGTATTCGGTTGGAAGCAACTCTGGGCGGGTCGATAGGACCTGTCCGAATTTTACGAAGGTCACCCCGGATTCTTGCAGTGCCATCCGTAAGGACCGGCCGGCGGCGGTCCGCTCCTCGGTAGCCGGCGCAGTGTCTGCACGGTTTGGCCGGCGTGCGGGAAGGAGCCCATGTCTATTCGGGTCACTTCGCTATAGCGTCGGGTACGGGCTAAGCGATTTTTGGTTGAAGTAACCCATTTATCGGGACGCACAATCGTTCCGGTGGGGATTACCAGCTCGGCAATCATGAGGAAAAGCGAAGCAACGAGCAAGACGATACCAATTTGGACCGGTATCAGCTGCCACGAGCCGTTGGGATCCTGCCAGATGAAGCGGGACTCGAAAGCTACCTCAGCTCCGAGGCCAAGCACACCAGCGACGATGATTCGGCCTAATCCCACCGCGACGCCAAGCAGTCTGCGGACAAACATTGCCAGCACCACGATAAAAATGACAGCGACGAGCGAAGCAAGCATTACCCGGCCTGCGATCTCGGCAAATTCCATGCGGACTGACTCCTGAGGCTTTTTTGCTAACTACCCTTCTTGTCCAAACTCTCATTGATCCGGAGCGTCGGTTTGCGGTGAAAGGAGATCTGTACCGGGCACGGGCTATCTTTCTAGCGGTATCACACCACTCAGGGGTTCCTAGGCGCGGTTGATCAGGCATTCCGAGATATAGGAATTCGAGAATCAAAATAGTGGTCGTCAAGGTAGGGTTTTTGAGGGTACTGCAGTAAAGAAGGAGGGAACTTGTACACAAGGGTATTTTTCGCGTTGATGCTATCCAACGCTAGCCTGCGCATCGCAACGATGATGCTGGTGACCCTTGTACCTCTTTATGCCTTCGATTTAGGGCTTTCTCCGGTTCAAGTGGG
>DNHA01000273.1 GCA_003486025.1 Micrococcaceae bacterium
GCATCGTCATCAAGCTCGAGGTCTGAAACCACGATGGTCGCGTTCTCGTCTTCGCCCGAGGCGGTGCGGCGTAATACGGCACGAATGCGGGCCACTACCTCATCGAGGCTAAATGGCTTGGTGACGTAGTCATCGCCGCCGACGGTCAACCCGGTGACCTTGTCGGTGGTGTCATCGCGAGCGGTCAGGAATAGTACTGGGAAGTGACGCCCTGCGGCGCGTAGCTTGCGGGTGATCGTAAAACCATCCATGTCCGGAAGCATGACGTCCAATACGGCAAGGTCTGGCTCTTCAGCTTCGACTGCTGCCAGAGCTTCGCGGCCATTGGCGGCGGCGACCACTTCGAAGCCTGCAAAACGCAGGGAAGTGGAAAGGAGTTCGCGGATGTTTGGCTCATCATCCACGACAAGAAGTTTGGCCTCTGGGGTTTTTGCACTCATAAAATCCAGTGTGCACGGGAAATCTGGGAGTCGCCTGAGAGCCAACTGAGTGCCGTGATTAGCTGTTGCGGCGTTTAAGGATGTTTGCCACTATGACGACACCGGCCAAGATGAAAGCGATGGGTAGGCCGAAAATGCCGAACGCCATGATCAGCGGCGGGACGGAAATTTCTTGGAAATACAAAACCAAAACCGCCACCAGTGATAGCGCCGAAAGTACTGCAAGTGCAATAGCGGTGCGCGAAATGACGGACAACGTAATCGAAGAGGAGCTCACGACCCTTAACGATACAGCGGATCTGAAACTCCTCCCATGACTCAAGGTGAAGTTACGGGCACCAAAGTGTCATAATCTTAGGTATTGGACTTTATCCGAATCCGTACGTTGAGCACCCGGCGAAAGAAGCAAATGTTAACCCGGCTGAATGCTCCACGGGCTCGGAGACATAAAAAAGCGTGGCGTGAGGTAAATTGCACAGTACGCGCGACAGCACGAGAAGCGAACGAGGTAGAGGATCATGCCTAGCGGCAAGGTTAAGTGGTACGAAAAGTCCAAGGGCTTCGGTTTCATTACTACCGAGGACGGCAAAGAAATATATGTGAACGCCACGGCGCTGCCGGAAGGTGTTCATGACCTGCGCCCAGGAATGCGTTTAGAGTTTGGCGTGGCAGAGGGGCGTCGAGGACCGCAGGCGCTAAGTTTGCGCATCTTGGATGAAGCTCCTTCGGTAGCGCGCGCAAAGCGCAAAAACCCGGAGCAGCAAGCCGCGATGATTGAGGATCTGATCAAGGTCCTCGATCAAGTATCTAATACCTTGCGCAAGGGGCGATACCCTGAACAAGCGCATGGTAAAAAGGTTGCTACCGTGCTTCGCGCGGTAGCCGATGATCTGGACGTTTAAATAATGGCCCGTAAACCCAAATTGGACACCATCCTCGCTGACGCGGTTGATGTGGCGCGAAGTGCGCTCACGGAGATCGCGGTAGACACGGAAATCGGTGAGTACCTCGGAGCTACGCCCGAAGGTGATCGATTAGTCACCCATCGATTTGTCTCCCAGAAAAAGGGTTACCGAGGTTGGACATGGTTCGCGACACTCGCACGGGTGCCACGGGCCAAAGCTAAGGATCTCACCGTTTGCGAAGCAGGCATTGTTGCCGGCGAAGACGCTCTTCTCGCCCCGGCATGGTTGCCTTGGGCGGATCGTTTAGCAAAGGAAGAAATCGAAGCAGCCGAGGCCGAGAACGCGATGGATGAATCCGGTCAGGCGAGCCCCGAGGGGCAAGCCAGCGCGGCTGATGGCAAGGAACCGGCAGCTGCCGGTCAACCAGCCGAGAGTGATGTCGAGGAATCAGCTGACGGTGTCCCGCAGCAGGACACTGCTGGGGCTGCTGAAGCAGGTGCTGTGGAGAGCATCAAAACACCTGCACGACGTCAGGTCCGTCGACGTCGCACAGCACAGCGCACTGCGGCTCGTCGTCGTGCTGCGCAGCGCAGTCGTCCGCGTAAAGAAAACTTGGACTGACACAGCACTGAACAAAACTGAGACGTAGCACAACGGTCCGCGGTTGCATCCTTGAAGGATTCAACCGCGGACCGTTGCGCTCACTGCGTGCTTAGAGCTGTTCCACGACGTAGTCGATGCTCTGCAACAAGGCGGCCACGTCGCTCGGGTCGATTGCCACGAATGTGGCAATGCGCAGCTGATTGCGGCCAAGCTTGCGGTATGGCTCTACATCGACCACGCCGTGCGCGCGCAAGACCTTGGAGATGGCCGCGGCATCAATCGAGTCATCGAAGTCAATGGTCGAGATGACATTGGAGCGGTGCTCCGGGTTGGTGACGTAAGGCGTTGCAAACTCAGAAGCCTCTGCCCAGGCATAAATCTTCCCGGCAGACTGCGCGGTCCGTTCAGCCGCCCACTTGAGACCGCCATTCGAATTGATCCACTTGATCTGAGCGTCCAAGGTGACCAACGTGGTCAGTGATGGCGTGTTGTAGGTCTGATTCTTCAGCGAGTTATCCAGAGCCGTCTTCAGGTTCAAGAAGTCCGGGATCCAGCGGTCGGTGGCTGCGATTTCCTCAATGCGAGCCATCGCGGCGGGGGAGAAGAAAGCTAGCCACAGTCCGCCATCGGAGGCGAAGTTCTTTTGAGGTGCAAAGTAATAGACATCGGTCTCTGACAGGTCGACATCCAATCCGCCCGCGGCGCTGGTGGCATCGATGACCACAAGTGCATCCTCATTGGCTCCCGCTACACGCAGAATTGGGGCTGCGGCTCCGGTGGAAGTTTCGTTTTGAGGCCAGGCGTAGAGATCTACGTCAGCTTCGGCAACAGGAGTCGGCACTGAGCCCGGCTCGGCGGTGATAATCGATGAAGCGGCAAGGAAAGGTGCTTTATCGGTGGCCTTGGCGAACTTCGAACCGAACTCGCCGAAGGACAGGTGCTGCGCCTTATTGCGTACCAAAGAGAATGCAGCGGCGTCCCAAAACGCTGTGGATCCACCGACGCCTAGAAGCACTTCGTAGCCCTCAGGGGCGCTGAACATTTCTTTAAGTCCGTCCTGCACGGACGCGACCAGGTTTTTGACTGGCGCCTGACGGTGGGAAGTGCCCAATAGGTTGGCACCCGCGTCCACAATTGCCTGAATTTGTTCCGGGCGAACCTTTGAAGGTCCTGCACCGAATCTTCCGTCGGCAGGCAGAAGGTTCTTTGGAATGTTGATGCCGGTGCTCATCGCGCTCCTCTTTAGCGTTTGGTTGAAAGTGCTGTTATCCCGAGGGTGTTCCGTAAATATGGAATAGTTCAGGATAGTTTCGACGTTTCAGTTAACATCTTCGCAAATTGCGAGGGGATGAGAGAAAAACAGGACCGTCGGTTACGACATGCAAATTATGCTGTGGTCGCAGGGAACGCTTCCACACCAAGTAGAGTTGCATACTGACGTTCCGTTTTCTCAAACGAACCTAACTGTTGTGACTTCCAGGAGTGGCTAACGTGTCTGACCTTATCGATACAACTGAGATGTACCTGCGCACCATTCTTGAACTTCAAGAAGAGGAAATCGTGGCCTTGCGTGCGCGAATCGCGGAGCGTCTTGGGCACTCAGGGCCTACCGTGTCGCAAACTGTCGCTCGGATGGAACGCGACGGACTCGTTGTAGTCTCCACCGATCGTCACTTGGCGTTGACTGAAAAAGGCCACGAACTGGCTACGGGCGTGATGCGTAAGCATCGTCTAGCTGAGCGCCTGCTTTCGGACATGATTGGCCTTGAATGGGAATACGTACATGACGAGGCTTGTCGCTGGGAGCACGTCATGAGCGAGCGTGTTGAACGCCGGCTTTATGACTTGCTGGGCAAGCCTACAGTTTCTCCTTACGGCAATCCGATCCCGGGCCTTGAAGTCTTAGGCGGACCGAAAGTAACGGAAATCTCATCTGAGGTTGAGAACCTGGATAACGCATTGCTCTCCGGAAACGTCGGACCGCTGGCGATCGACCGCTTGGCTGAGCCGATCCAAACGGACCCAATCCTGCTCGGACAACTGAATGAGGGTGGAATCCGCCCCGGAGCGATAGTCAATCTAGAGCGCGCCGATGATTACGTTGTGGTTCGCGTGCAAGGTATCGAAGGTGCCCTGGAGCTGCCCGTCGAAGTCAGTGCACACGTCTTTGTACGCACAAATCAAAGATAACGAAATTGTAACTTTTCCGATCGAACGGTAAGGTTGTTCGAGGGCGTTAGAGGTTTATCTAATGCCGATTCCGAAAGCGCAAACACCGAGTATTGCCCTGCCTTACGGATGTGACAAGAACTTTTAGGGCAATAGCGGGGAACCCACTCATCTGACGAGCCATTCGTCTCGGGGTGAAGTCATGCCAATAAGCAAGACCGGACCAATCACAGGACCGAACCCGACAGCTAACTTCGCAGGTGTGGATGTGAGAGGAATGTTTTGGCAGAAACCAGGACGACGGGTCGACGTCGAGCAGCAGATGTCGAAATCGACGCGATAGCTGAAATCGCAACGGCTGCTATCGAACGACCGGTTGGTCGCCGCGCATCGCGCGAAGCCACTGTCGAAGCATTAGAAATTATCGCACCAGTGTGTGCCGACTATGTTGGACGCCGATTCGCATCGGGGCAGCGTTACGGTATCGCACCAACGTCGAAAATACTTGCGGCTCAGGATGTTGACGGAAACGTCATTGCCCTACCCACGGCCAAGCCAGTCATGGCTTCCGAAGGTGCCGTAGCCAGCAATGGGGAGCTCGTTCAGAGTCTCCATGGGTCACCTAAAAAAGCTTCCCGACTAGGGTTCACGCACAAGATCGCTGCTGTTGCCGCGGTATCTGGTTTGGCCCTCGCCGCGGTATCCCCGCAACTCACTGGAACCGAGCCAGACGAGCCAGCCTCCGTAGCCAGTGCCCAGCGCACCGCGACGTCCGCTGTTGTTGACGTCAAGGCACCTGAAAATGCCGGGCTAGAGGTCCAGCGCGCCGCGCTGAAATCCGATATCAATCCAAACGTTGCCGAAGAAAACAAGCTTTCGGAAATTCTTACCGCTTCCGGTGGAAATATCCAGAAGATCGGTTCAACGGGCGGTCTGCTTCAGCGTCCCGTGGACAGCAACCGCATCACTTCGCCCTTCGGGCATCGCAAGAATCCAACCGGCGCTGGCTTTATGATCCACAGTGGCACAGATTACGGTGTGCCGAGCGGCACAAAGGTTTACGCGGCGGCCTCGGGCACCGTAGAGGTTGCCGGATGGGCCGGCCACTCCGGCCAACGCGTCACCGTAGGCCACGGAAACGGGCTGGAAACTGGCTATAGCCACAACTCGAAGATCCTAGTCAAGGTCGGTGACAAGGTGCAGCGAGGCGATGTTATCGCTCTGGCCGGTAGCACCGGCAACTCGACGGGCCCACATGTGCACTTTGAGGTCATCGTTGATGGGCAGTTCAAAGACCCCGCAGGCTGGTTATAACGTTGAACGTCACCTTACCGTGATCAAAACGTGACATTTGAAAGATAGTCCTATAGGCTTATCTGCGTGCCAGGGGGAAGCCCTGAGCAACATTGCGTGTGATCCGAGCACTGCCAGCATGCAATGAGCAGTTATACACAACTCGTACGGCAGTGACGGGGGAACCAACATCGGGTCGTTAGTTTTGACTAACAACCCTAGGGGTTAAGTGGACAAGAAGGAAACTTCAAATCCACCGAGGTAACTCCACTTCGAACCCGACAGCTTACCTCGTAGGAATCAAGGAGAGGCATTATTGTGACCAAGCGTCAAACTCATGGACGTCGCCGCGCCGACGTGCCACGCACTAACTCGCTAGAGGCGATTTCTCAGGCCGTAGCGTCTAACGCGGGCTCAGTTGGCCGACAGGCAGCCGTTGTTGCTGCCGCGTCCGGTTTGATCGTCACCCTAGGCGTTCCAGGGCAGGCTACCGCGCCTCGCGATGTATCTGCGGCGCCGGTTGACACCATCAACCCTGAGCGTGTGTCGGTGAAGACTGTCAAGGTCGACACCAAGAAGGCCGACAAGCTCGACATCCAGCGCGCCAGCTTCACCGCTGAACCAAAGCCTGAACCAGAACCAGTTGTTATCGCGGTTGCTGACAGCATCGAGCCAACCACCCGTCAGAACTCGGGCAGCTCCGATTCTTCGGGAAGTGCTGATTCCATGGCACCAATGACCCGCCAGAACCGTGGCGGCAATAGCCAGCAGAGCGCACCAACTCAGAAGCAGGAAACCAAGAAGGAAACTTCGGCTCCTAGCTCGAACCTGACTGGTATTGCCGCAACTGCATCCAAGTACTCGGGGNNGCAGGAACTGCAGCCAAGTACTCAGGCGTTCCATACGTCTGGGGCGGCAACACTCCAAGCGGCTGGGATTGCTCCGGCTTCGTAAAGTATGTTTACGCGCAGCACGGCATCAACATTGCCCGTGGCACCTCCGCGATTCTAGGCTCCGGCCAGTTCAAGCGCACCAGCAGCCCGAAGCCTGGCGATTTGGTGTTCCAGAACGGTGGCGGACACGTAGGAATCTACCTCGGTGGTGGCCAGATGATCGGTGCGCAGAACCCTACTGTCGATACCATGATTCACTCGGTAACACGCAACCCGTTGTACGGGTACTACACCCTAGCTGGCTAAACAGCCTGCTCCCATTGGCCATCGAACGTAGAGTTCGGTGGCCAATGGTCGTTTAACACAGTGAACTCCACGCTACTTCGCGATGAAAATCAGCGAATATCTTCCTATCTTTAGCCCCGAATATGAAACATATCGCATAGGCTAACGGCAAGAGGACTAACCGAGACGAGCTCGTCGTTATCAACTTCAAGTGATGCGTACGAATTCATTGAAGGAAGTATGCGCATGAGAACGTTGGTTTTGAACGCAGGATTTGAGCCACTGGCCGTGGTGACGTTTCGTAGAGCGCTTATCCTTGTGCTGACAGAAAAAGCAACGATCATCTTACAAGACGATGATTCACCGGTTCGAGGTACCGACAGAGAATTACCCCGACCCACCGTGATCGTGTTAAAACGATATGTGCGACGCCCCTACAGGAACATGATCCATGTGACCCGTAGGGGCGTTCTTCGTCGGGACCACTTTCGTTGTGCATACTGTGGGAAAAATGCCAATACAATCGACCATGTGATCCCGCGCAGTAGGGGAGGACAGAACACCTGGGAAAACTTAGTAGCAGCGTGCCTGTCATGCAATAGCCGCAAAGCCGACAAAATGCTCGCTCAGCTCGGTTGGCAATTGCTGCTCACACCACATCAGCCGCGAATGGGCGGACACCTGGTTTCCGGGCTAGAACATATTGACGCGTCGTGGAATCAATATCTTCATGCCAGCTAGGAAATATCTACACTCCGTGAGATGTTGAGACGTTAGTACTATCTGAACAAATCACGGAGGTAACTTGTGAGCATGGAAGGCGCGGCGTGGAGCACGCTGTGGCAGCTGTCTAAAAGTGAGCAACGACGGGCGTATCGGCCCGATACCCCGGGACGCGTTTTTAGATTTGCACTTAGTTACAAAGCCAGACTCATAGTCTTCGTGATTTTCTCCGTATTTTCTGCAGCGATAGCAGTGATCACTCCGGTGCTCGCTGGACGCGTCGTGGACGCAATCGTGGGTCAGGGAAACTGGGCGACAATTCGCAATCTTGCCATTGCCATGGTGATAGTTGCTGTCTTCGACTCCGTTTTTGCAATGCTGGTCCGCTGGCAATCATCAACCCTCGGCGAACAGATCATCTATGACCTTCGTACGAAGGTGTTCGACCACGTACAAAAGATGCCGATCGCTTTCTTCGCACGGACAAGAACTGGTGCGCTGACATCACGGCTCAATTCAGATGTTATCGGCGCACAGGCTGCCTTCGCGGGAACGCTGTCAGGAATCGTCTCCAATGCGGTGGCGTTGGTGTTGACAGCGATCGTTATGTTCACGACTTCTTGGCAAGTTACCCTGCTGGCCTTGGTGCTGTTCCCAATTTTCTTGCTCCCGGCTCGACGTTTTGGTAAATCCTTGGCGGGCTTGCGCAAGGAGTCTGCGGATCTGAACGCCTCAATGAGCACACAGATGACCGAGCGCTTTTCGGCGCCGGGGGCGACACTGATCAAACTTTATGGCCGTCCGCACGAGGAGTCGGCGCAGTTTGGTCTGCGCGCCGCACGTGTTCGGGATATTGGTATCAAGATGACCTTGCGGCAATTTGCGTTCGTCACGGTCCTGGGGTTCGTCGCGGCGCTGTCATTGGCCCTGGTGTACGGACTCGGTGGTTTTTACGCCCTGCGTGGAGACATGGCCGCCGGCGACGTGGTGGTACTCGGAATGCTCATTATCCGGCTGTACACACCGCTCACCGGGCTTGCGAATGCGCGAGTGGAGATTACCAGCGCTTTGGTCAGCTTCGACCGGGTCTTCGAGGTACTGGATCTTGAACCGTTGATCAAGGATGCTCCAGATGCGATCGCTTTACCCAGCGAACCTGTGGCAGTGAAATTTGATCGAGTAACATTCGCATATCCAAGTGCCGAGGAAGTTTCCCTCGCATCGCTGGAGGAGACGGCGGTACTTGATGGGCGCGGTGGTGAGGAAATTTTGCATGATATTTCCTTCCAGATTGAACCAGGGCAAACTGTGGCGCTTGTGGGTTCATCCGGTGCGGGTAAATCCACCATTGCTCAGCTGCTGGCTCGGCTCTACGATGTCCGAGGGGGAGCGATTACGCTCAATGGGCATGATCTACGCCATCTTAAGCTCGCGTCTCTTTATCACGAATTGGGGATGGTGACCCAAGACGGTCATTTGCTTCATGAGACGGTACGTTCAAACCTGCTATTGGCCAACCCTGAAGCCGAGGAAGCACAGCTCTGGGCAGCTTTGGAAGACGCGCAGTTAAGAGCGCAGATCGAATCCCTGCCAGACGGGCTGGAAACGGTAGTCGGAGAACGCGGGTACCGTCTTTCGGGCGGGGAGCGTCAACGTATGACTATTGCTCGTATGATCCTGGCCAATCCAGGGCTGGTAATCCTGGACGAGGCCACTGCTGCTTTGGACTCCCGAAGTGAACTTGCAGTGCAACTGGCATTGAGCCGCGCTTTGGAAAACCGTACAGCATTAGTGATCGCCCACCGCTTGTCTACTATCCGCCAGGCGGACCAAATCCTTGTGATTGATGGTGGGCGAATTGTCGAACGAGGCACTCATCTCAGCTTGCTAGGCGAAAACGGTGCCTACGCAAAGTTTTATCAGACACAGTTCAGCTCTGACCACGGTGCGCAACCTCAGTAGAATCTATCGGTCAAAGTGCCCACGGCATCGATGCGCAATGCGTTAGGCATTTCATCATTTGGAAATCGTGGATGAAATTAGGCACCAAGGTCGTGGGTGTTGGCCAACAGCGCAGGTAAGACGTGTTCTTTCAACAGCGGAGCAATATCGTCACGCAATAGTGCATCCCGCGGATCAATCCACAAGAGCTCCTCGAGTTCGGCTAAGGGTTCGGGTGAACCATTAAATCTTGCGGCGAATAAATAAGCTTGGATTGACGTATCCTCTTCATTCGCCGCAGGACCGTTCCACTCTCCATATGGTTCGAGGTCCTTTACATCAAATTTCACGCCTAATTCTTCGAAAACTTCACGCATTACGGTTTCTATAGGTGTTTCGCCGTGTTCTGGTTTCCCGCCAGGTTGCATGAATTTTGATGTTCCGCGCTTGCGGACTAGGAGTATTTGTCCTTGGTCGTTGATTAAACACGCTGCCGAAATAGTTAAAGTTTTCATCATCAAAACACAATATCGCGTGTGAAAACGCATGACCAGTGGTAACGTGCATTATTGGATCTCCAACGTTTTTAGTTGAGAGACACGATGATTCGACAACTCGCAGTTTCGAATCATGTGTCGAATTCTTGGCGGTACGTTGGAATGGAGAGATCGATCCATCAACTTTATAGATCTATGGAGCTTTAATGCGACGGGGTACAAACTTAGGCCGCCTAGGCGATTTTAATCAGGCGGTAATTCTAGAGTCCATCCGACGAGCCCCAGACGGCATCAGCCGTGTGGAGCTTGCAGGTTCGACTGGACTTTCACCACAGACAATCTCAAACGTAGTGCGTCGCCTGCTTGATGATGGCATTGTCCGCGAAGACCGCACCATCGTTTCCGGACCAGGCAAACCACGTACCGTTCTTGAGCTAGAGGGAAACCGCCTAGTTTCTATCGGTATTCACCTTGACCCTAGCGTTCTGACCTTTGTAGCGATGAATCTGCGTGGAGAGGTCCTGCGTGAGCGCAGCATCGATCTGCCAAACCTTGAGGTAGCTACCGAGACCATCCAGCTGATGGCTGACACCGTCAAGGAACTGATCGCCGAGATTCGCATACCTAAAAAGCACATCGTCGGTGTGGGTATCGCCGTGCCAGGGCCGGTCAACGTTGAAGACGGCGTGGTACTAAACCCGCCGCTACTGGACGGTTGGGCAGACGTTGAGCTGGTAACTCCGTTGCGTAAGCTGTTGCGCTTGCAGGTCATCATCGAGAAAGACACCATCGCTTCCGCTGTCGGCGAGCTGTGGCAGTCCAAGGAAGAGAAGTCTGATGACTTCGTCTTCGTCTACTGCGGACATGGATTTGGTGCAGGCATTGTCATCGATGGCGAAGTCCACCACGGATCAAGCAATAACGCCGGCGAAATTGGGCACTTCTCCACGGGGCAGAAGTCGGTTACCTGCGAAGAATGCGGTGCGGATGACTGCTTGGCCGCAGGCACCTCATACGAGTTCATGGCCGCACAGGCCAAGGAGCGCGGCCTGAAATTGCCTTCTTACGAGATCATGGGCCCAGAGCAGCGCTCAGAGGGCCTGAACCGGCTCACCGAACTTGCTTTGGAAGGCAACACCGTCGCCAAGGAACTTATCGTAGAGTCGATGGTTCGCGTTGGTGAAGTTGCCGGTCAGTTGGCAAACGCACTAGACGTAAGCGAAGTTGTTTTTGGCGGCCCACAGTGGGACAAGGTACGCGAGCTAGTCTCCGACGACGTTGATGCGGCCGTAAAGCGTCGCTTTGGCCTACGCGGAGTGCACGAGCTTGGTACTCGAAGCTCAACTCTTGGCTCGCAGGTCGGTGCAATTGGCGGCGCATGCGTAGTCATGGATGCCTCACTTTCACCGAAGGCCACCGCGTTGCTATTGCGCTAGGTTTTCCGCAAGACTCAAGACTGTGGTTCCCTTCCTACGCGGAAGGGAACCACAGTCTTTTTTAAAGAGAGGCAAGATTTCCGATTAATCACTTGCTAATTAGCAGCTAAATCACCGAAAACTGCAGTGTTCGCCAGACAACGCGAAGTAGTGGCCTTGGAAATTCATTTAAGAGACCATCGCCGAAAAAGAAAACCGACGACTGCCCGCTACGGTTGGGGAAGCCTCGGTATTCTATGTGGTGCCCCTGAGCGGAATTGAACCGCTGGCCTACCCTTTAGGAGAGGGTCGCTCTATCCAACTGAGCTACAGAGGCGAAGGCGCTAAGCGCCACATCAACACTATCCTACAAGGAAGTTGATGGTGAATTTTTCATGATTATTGGTTACGTACTTCGGCCATTTTATTTATCAGCGCCTTATTCGCCCGGCGAGCTCCGAGGCCAATGATCAGCGCCGCTGTGATAAATAGCGTTACCCATCGGATGGTGGTCAGTACCGAAGCCAGGGCAACCGTCCCATCATTGAGATCTGTGCCAAATAGTGAGTCAATGGCGAAATTCTCCCATAAATCCGTGACTGCGAAGAGCAGCGGTGCAGCCCAGGCGAGCCAGCGCATCTGACGATTCGGGATCCAGCGAATAAAAATTAGCATGGAGAACAAAGCGGTCAAGAGAGGGAACAGCAACCCAGCAGTCTTGTGAAGATAGTTCAGTTGACCGGTGGCATCTGCATCCATGGCCCCGCGCAGTGCCTCAATGTCAGCGACGGTATAGCCAAAGACGCGCTGGTCAGGCATGGTGAGTCCATTGCTGAGGTCGGTCATCTGGTGCATTACCAGCAAGTGGTAGTAGACAAAGAGGAACGCACAGGTGACTAGACCCGCCGTGATGAGCAGCATTGGGTTTGATGAGGATTCGCGTTTCTGCGCAGCCACTTGCATTCCCCTGACCTGATGATCTTGGAACTGCGAGGACTTCCGATACTCTTTACTCTTCTTAACGTTCTTTGCCATACCCTCCATTATGCCGGGTAGTTCAGCGAAACCGTCGTAGAGCCCACGTAGACTGACTACACCATGGATTTCCTTAACGATGACTTCGGCGCGGAGCCGGCACAGCGCACCATACCAACCCCGGAAGAACTGTTGGTGGGGATGAACGAACAGCAAGATCAAGCGGTTCGTTATCACGGTGGACCGCTTCTAATCATTGCTGGAGCGGGTTCAGGAAAGACTCGCGTACTCACTCATCGCATTGCCTACCTGCTGGCTACCGGCCGGGCACGACCGCATGAAATTCTAGCCATCACCTTCACGAATAAGGCCGCCGCAGAAATGCGTGAGCGAGCAGCTGAACTGATTGGTGAGACGCAGGCGAAGAAAATGTGGATCTCGACCTTTCACTCCTCCTGTGTACGCATCTTGCGCCGGGAGGCGGCGACAATTGGGCTGAAGTCGAATTTCTCGATCTACGATTCTGCGGACTCCCTGCGGCTTATTACTTTAATCGCCAAGGGTCTGGACATCGACCCCAAAAGATTTGCTCCAAAGGCTATCGCTCACAAAATTTCTTCGCTCAAAAACGAATTGATTGATGAAGAAGATTATTCCTCCACGATTAACACCCATGACCCCTTCGCTCTAGCCGTGGCCGAGGTTTACCGAGGCTATACTCGCCGGTTGCGTGCCGCGAATGCCATGGACTTCGACGACCTGATTGGTCAGGTTGTGTACATGTTCCGGGCGTTTCCGGCCGTGGCGGATAACTACCGTCGGCGTTTTCGCCATGTCTTAATCGATGAGTACCAGGATACAAACCACGCGCAGTACTCGCTGGTGCGTGAGCTCACGGGCCCAGATGGATTAACCACCCCCGGAGAGCTCACCGTGGTTGGCGACTCCGACCAGTCCATTTATGCTTTCCGCGGGGCCGACATCCGCAATATCGTGGAATTCGAAAAAGACTATGCGGACGCCGCCACGATCAAACTCGAACAGAACTACCGTTCGACGCAGAACATCCTTTCTGCGGCCAACGAGGTTATCAAGCGCAACCCTGAACGCAACGACAAACGGCTATGGACCGCCAGCGGAGATGGCGAACCGATCATTGGCTACGTAGGTGAGTCCGAAGGCGATGAAGCTCGCTGGATTGCTGAAGAAATTCTGCGACTGAACGACGAGGAAAGCGTACGTCCCGGCGATGTTGCTATCTTCTACCGGACCAACGCTCAATCTCGTGCATTGGAGGAACAGCTAATGCGCGTGGACCTGAAATACCGGGTCGTGGGCGGAACCCGATTCTACGACCGTAAGGAGATCAAGGACGCGCTGTCCTATCTTCGTGCGCTAGTTAATCCGGAAGATGACATCAACGTCCGCCGGATTCTCAACGAACCCAAGCGCGGAATCGGTGACCGAGCTGAAGGTGCGGTGGCAGCGCTCGCCGAACGGGATCGAATTTCGTTCATGGATGCCTTGCGGCGCTCGGATGAAGCTCCGGGGCTAGGTACTCGCGGCATAAAAATGACAGCTGCCTTCGTGTCATTGATGGATGATCTCAAGGTCGTAGCCGAAGGTTCCAGCCCAGCTGAGGCACTCGAAGCTGTCTTGGAGCAGACCGGTTATCTTGAGATACTTCGCACGTCCAGTGACCCGCAGGACGAATCAAGGGTGGAGAATCTCGCAGAGCTGATCGCTGTCGTTCGAGACTATGTCAAAGATGAACCAGACGGTGGACTTGAAGGGTTTTTGGAACGTGTGGCATTGGTGGCCGACGCTGACCAGATCCCTGAAGCTCCCGCAGATGACGAGGGTGCCGCCATGGCTGCTCGCGAAGGCGTAGTCACCCTAATGACCTTGCATACCGCTAAGGGCCTAGAATTTCCGGTGGTTTTCTTGACCGGCATGGAACACGGTGTTTTCCCGCATCAGCGGTCCATGACCGATGAAAAGGAACTGGCCGAAGAGCGTCGATTAGCCTATGTGGGTTTAACCCGTGCCAGAGAACGGCTGTACCTCACTCGGGCGGAACAGCGTAGCCTCTGGGGACAATCGCAGTACAATCCTGCGAGCCAGTTCCTCGACGAAATTCCGTCCCACTTATTGGAGTGGAAACGTGAAGGATCAATGTCGTCCGGTTGGGGTTCGGGGAGCGGAACGGTGAATTTCGCCACCAGTCGCTATGATCGTGGATCGCACTGGGCAGCCGGCACCGCATCAAATGCAACCTCGCGGGGGCATAACGCCGCACCTGTTGCGAAACAGCGTGTACAGCAAAACAAAGAAATAGTCGTTCCAAAGGTTGGACAAAACGTAAAACATTCTGGCTTTGGCTTGGGAGTTGTTATTGCTATAGAAGGAGCCGGAGACAAGACGGTTGCAAAAGTGCAATTTGCGGATTCTGAAAAACGGCTCCTACTGCGCTATGCGCCCTTGGAAATCGTCGAATAACAGCGAATTATTTAGGGTAAGCAATGCAGTTTTCGCTTCCGTGGAAACTTCACGGAAAGTTCTCTACGTGCTGTAAAAGTGGGAAGTTTGCAAAACTAGGGATAGTCTGAGAAGTGCGCACGGCTACGGCGCCGTATGACTGCCGATAGTTGCAGTGCGCTCTCTAAGGCATGGCATAGATTTCGGTCTATGGCCATGTCGCGAGTCAGCATGAACTTCGAACGAAGGACACAAACCCGTGGACCTGTATGAGTACCAGGCGCGCGATCTATTCGAGGCACACGGCGTTCCCGTGCTTGCCGGCATCGTCGCTTACACCCCGGAAGAAGCTAAAGCCGCAGCTGAGAAGATTGGCGGCGTAGTTGTAGTTAAAGCACAGGTCAAGGTTGGCGGCCGTGGTAAGGCTGGCGGCGTTAAAGTTGCCAAGACCGCAGACGAAGCTTTCGAGCACGCTACCAACATTCTCGGTATGGACATCAAGGGCCACACCGTCAATAAGGTCATGATCGCTCAGGGCGCCGACATCGCTGAGGAGTTCTACTTCTCGGTACTGCTGGACCGTGCAAACCGAAACTACTTGGCCATGTGCTCGGTAGAAGGTGGCATGGAGATCGAGGTGCTCGCTGTCGAGCGTCCCGAGGCTTTGGCTAAGGTCGCCGTTGACCCGTTGGTCGGCATCGATGCAGCCAAGGCTGCGGAGATCGTCGCTGAAGCTAACTTCCCTGAAGAACTGCGCGCTAAGGTCGCAGAAACCATCCAGAAGCTCTGGGTTGTATTCAAGGAAGAAGACGCTACTCTCGTTGAGGTTAACCCACTGGTGAAGACTGGTGCAGGTGACATCGTTGCCCTAGATGGCAAGGTATCCCTGGATGAGAACGCCTCCGAGGTTCGTCACCCAGATCACGAAGCTCTGGAAGACAAGGATGCGGCTGATCCACTGGAAGCCAAGGCTGCAGCTGCAGGCCTGAACTACGTCAAGTTGGACGGCGAAGTAGGCATCATCGGTAACGGTGCTGGCCTAGTTATGTCGACCCTTGACGTCGTTGCCTACGCTGGCGAGAGCCACGGCTCGGTCAAGCCTGCTAACTTCTTGGACATTGGCGGTGGAGCATCGGCTGAGGTCATGGCTAACGGCCTTGACGTCATTCTGAACGACCCACAGGTCAAGTCGGTCTTCGTTAACGTCTTCGGTGGCATTACCGCATGTGACGCTGTCGCAAACGGCATCGTTGGCGCGCTGAACACCTTGGGTGATGCAGCGAACAAGCCACTGGTTGTCCGTCTGGACGGCAACAACGTTGAAGAGGGGCGCGCCATCTTGGCCGAAGCCAACCACCCATTGGTAACCCTGGCAGCAACCATGGATGAGGGCGCCGACAAGGCTGCCGAGCTCGCCAACGCAGCGAAGTAAGAGGGATAAGCGAACAATGAGCATTTACCTGAACAAGGACTCCAAGGTCATCGTCCAGGGCATCACCGGCGGCGAAGGCACCAAGCACACCGCCCTGATGCTCAAGGCTGGCACCAACGTTGTCGGCGGCGTGAACGCCCGCAAGGCTGGCACCACCGTCACCCACGGCGACCAGGACATCAAGGTGTACGGCACCGTGGCTGAGGCCAAGGCTGAAACCGGCGCAGACGTATCGATCGTCTTCGTGCCACCTAAGTTCACCAAGGACGCTGTCGTTGAGGCTATCGAGGCTGAAGTTGGCCTTGTAGTTGTCATCACCGAAGGTGTTCCAGTCCAGGACTCCGCTGAGTTCTGGGCTCTGGCGCAGTCGAAGGTCGACGCGGACGGTAACCAGATCACCCGCATCATCGGGCCTAACTGCCCAGGTATCATCACCCCAGGTGAAGCGTTGGTCGGTATCACCCCGAACAACATCACCCAGAAGGGCCCAATCGGTTTGGTTTCCAAGTCCGGTACCCTGACCTACCAGATGATGTACGAACTGCGCGATCTTGGCTTCTCGACCGCAATCGGCATCGGCGGTGACCCGGTTATCGGCACCACCCACATCGATGCACTGGCAGCGTTCGAAGCTGACCCAGAGACCAAGGCCATTGTCATGATCGGTGAAATCGGTGGCGACGCTGAAGAGCGCGCCGCTGAGTACATCAAGGCCAACGTCACCAAGCCAGTTGTTGGCTACGTGGCTGGCTTTACCGCACCAGAGGGCAAGACCATGGGCCACGCAGGTGCCATCGTCTCCGGCTCTGCCGGTACCGCTCAGGCAAAGAAGGAAGCTTTGGAAGCTGCAGGCGTGAAGGTAGGCAAGACTCCTTCAGAGGCTGCTCGCTTGCTGCGCGAAGTTTTCGCTGCACTCTAAACAGAAGCTGAGCTGAGGGCCTGGCTGCGGATCGATAATGATCCGCAGCCAGGCCCTTTCTGT
>DNHA01000069.1 GCA_003486025.1 Micrococcaceae bacterium
CGCAGCGGTAGCCGGCGTGCAGCAGGTCCAAGTCACTTTGGGTGTGATGGATCCGCACCAGCGTGCCGAGCTGCGCGATCGGCTCAAGGCCAAACGCACGGTCTTCTCCGATCCGGATTCGCTGACCCGGATCATCGCGGTGGCCAGCGGAAAAGGCGGGGTCGGAAAATCCTCTGTCACCGCGAACCTGGCCGCAGCCATGGCGGCGAACGGTCTCAAAGTCGGGTTGATCGACGCGGACGTGCACGGCTTTTCGATTCCATCGCTGATGGGCATCACCCAGCCACCAACCCGTGTTGACGAGATGATCCTGCCACCGGTGGCGCACGGGGTGAAGGTCATTTCCATCGGCATGTTCTTGGATTCAAACCAGCCGGTGATCTGGCGCGGCCCGATGCTGCACCGTGCGCTGGAGCAGTTCCTCACCGACGTGTACTTTGGCGATCTGGACGTACTGCTTTTGGATTTGCCGCCGGGCACCGGAGACATGGCGATCTCCGTATCCCAGCTATTGCCCAATAGTGAATTGCTGGTCATCACCACCCCGCAATCCACTGCCACCGCGGTGGCCGAGCGCGCCGGGACCATCGCCTTGCAGACCAAGCAAAAGGTCATTGGTGTGGTGGAGAATATGAGCTACCTCAGCCTGCCTGATGGAAGCAAGATGGAAATTTTTGGTACCGGCGGCGGTCAACGACTCAGCGAGTCGTTGAGCAGCCAACTGCAGTATTCGGTTCCACTGCTGGCGCAGTTGCCGCTGGAAGAGGCGGTCCGAGTAGGTTCCGATGTTNNAATGGTAGCAAGATGGAGATTTTTGGCACCGGCGGCGGTGAGCGGCTCAGCGAATCGCTGAGCAGCCAATTGCAGTATCCCGTGCCGCTGCTGGCCCAGCTGCCGCTGGAAGAGGCGGTCCGGGTAGGTTCGGATGAAGGTATCCCGGTCGTACTGAGCACCCAAGATTCTCCGGTGGCCCAGTCGTTGCGCGAGCTGGCAGTTAAACTAGGACAGCGACCACGCGGACTTGCCGGGCGATCGCTGCCAATGTCGTTCTAAGAGGTCTCTAGGTTGCTTCGCTGTCAAAGGGAGCTGGCTCATTGCTAGCCAATGGCTGCTGTTTCTGTGGGGCTATCGCTGTGCGTACCGGAGCCGAGGGCACCGCCGGGGATCCCTTGGCTGCACTCACCGCGTCATCGAATTCATCGATCAGCGCTTCTTTGATAATCCGCCGCGGGTCATATTGCCGCGGATCCAGTTTGCGCCAATCTATATCGGCAACCTCGTCACCGACTTCTTCACGCAGCTGCTCCTTGGCACCGTTGGCCATCCTGCGAAGTTCCTTGACAAGATTCGCCAGTTTTTTGGCATACTCGGGAAGCTTCTCGGGGCCCAAGATGACTACTGCGAGTACGGCGAGAATGATGAATTCTCCGCCATTAATTCCAAATAACTCCACGTATGAAAGATTACCTTGTCGGCTTCAAATGGTCGAAATCACCGCGCCATGGCTAGTGACTTATGGATTAGCCCTGCTGTGCGGTACGCAAACCTAGCGGGATGCGCGGCAGGCTCACCGTCAGCGGGACAGGGTTTGCCGGGTTGCGGTGCGCTAAANNGGCATCGCGCAGCATGGCCCGGCCACGGTGAATGCGTGAGCGTACGGTGCCCAACTTGACGTTGAGCATTTGGGAGACTTCTTCGTAGGAAAAACCCTCCATATCGCACAACACGATCGCCGCACGGAAATCGGGGGCGAGCGCTTTGAGCGCTCTAGCTACGTCCACGTCCAGGTTGTTGAATTCAAAGTCCCGCTCAGGGGTGACCGCGCTGCTGGGGAAACGGTCTTCGGCTCCTTCTGCAAAACGGTCAAACCGGATTTTGGACTTGCGGCGTGCTTGATCCAGAAATAAATTGGTGGTGATGCGATGCAGCCATCCACCCATGGTGCCGGGAGTGTATTTTTCAAGTGCATTAAACGCGCGAACAAAGGCTTCTTGTGAAAGATCCTCGGCGTCCTGACGATTACCGGTCAAACGGTAGGCCAAACGGAATACCTGCTGGCCGTGGTCCAAGACCATCGCATCCCAGGAGGGGGTTTCGGTTTCGGGACCATCGGCGGAGGCGCTGAGCTGACTTCTAAGCGTATTCACTCTTCTAGTGTCACCCGGGAAGCTGAGCTGAAGCTAAGAATCCCCTGCGCGCAGGCCAGCAATTCGGCCAACACGCACCGCCAGAGGTGGGTACGATGGTTTCCGGAGCAATCTACACTCAACCTGCAAGGACCACACACTCATGCCATCGATGAATCCCGAACTCCTCGCTAGCTGGGGCTTCAGCCAGAACCAGCTTCTTGAGCGCGATCATGTGCTCGCGGCCCGTGAACGTGCCGCGGATCTTGGAGTTGGCTGCATCGACCCGGCAGGCCGGTCCATGCTCGCGTTGTTATGCACCCTGCGCGCCCCGCACAGCATCGTGGAGATCGGTTCGGGTGTCGGCGTAGCCTCGATAGCCATGCTTGAAGCCATGGGTGGCACCGGGACGCTGACAGCCATCGAATCTGACCTGGAACACGCTAATGCGATGCGCCAGGGTTTGCGCGATGCCGGCATCCTCTCAGCACGAGTCCGCATCATCAACGAACGCGCTGAGAATGTGCTCTCCAGACTCGCTGACCATGCATACGATTTGGTGCTCATCGATGCCAGTGCCGAAAACCTCTTGGATTATGTGGCCGAAGCCAAACGCCTGGTCGGAGCTAACGGCGTTATTATCTTGAACAATGCTTTTGATGAGCACCGGTTGGCTCGCCCAGCGGTAAGGCGCGCCTCGACCGTCGCGACCCGTGACGCGCTTCGTTTGCTCCGCGAAGATCCGAAACTCCAAACCCATCTCTTCCCGAGCGAACAAGGCTTGTTCGTCGCAACGGTGGTTCCCGGGCAAAAAACGCGGTAGGCCAAAACCAAATCCCGTTAATGGGAAATAGCTAAGGACCGGCCCTCAGACCGGTCCTTAGCTATTTAAGTTTTATTCAGTGACCCCAACTAGACAGTTACGCAGTTCTGCAGCTTCTGCACTATTCAGCTCCACTACTAGACGACCGCCGCCATCGATTGGCAACCGTAAGATGAGGCTTCGGCCCTCTTTAGTTACTTCCATCGGCCCGTCACCGGTACGTGGCTTCATCGCAGCCATATGAGCTGTTCCCTTCGTCCGTGGCTAACGCGCGCAACATGTATTTGCTTTGCGCACAACCCAATGTCTAAGTCCACCTTCTGCGATGATTCGTCGCTGATAAGGGACACTTATCTTCTATTATTGCTAATTTTGCGTCGTGTCGCTAATCACACGCCGTGACTCCATGTCACGAATTGTATTTTCTAGCCGGGAAATCTCGGCCGCGAGGACATCCAAGGTGTCATCTACCTGATCACAGCGATAGCCCCGGAACCCGAGAGAAAACTTCACCGCGTTGATGTCGTTGGCTCGTGGATGCTCCGGCAACAACACCGGAGGCAAAGACGCCTCATGCTCTACCAGCCCCACGATAGGTTCATCGATTGACTCAAAGCGGCGACCTGCCGGAGTGGACTTTCGCTGAGTGGAAATCAGCAAGGCCACGCCGCCAACGCACAAAATTGCTAGCGCAATGAGAAAAAATGGCATAACTAACTCCGGCTCGCTGACTTCTTTTCTTCGTCCTTCACCATGTTACGCAACACAATGTCTACTGCCTCATCAGGATCGTCGGTGAGGTGGAAGAGATCTAGATCCTTGGGAGAAATGGTGCGCTCTTTGGCGACAACGTCGGTAAGCCACCCCACAAGGCCACCCCAGTATTCGGTGCCCACGAGAACGATGGGGAACCCGGTAATTTTCTGCGTTTGCACCAGTGTCAACGCTTCGAAAAGTTCATCCAAAGTTCCGAAACCACCGGGCAGGACGATAAAGCCCTGCGAGTACTTGACGAACATTGTTTTACGCACAAAGAAGTACCGGAAGTTGATACCTCGATTGACCCAAGCATTCAAGCCGGTCTCAAAAGGCAATTCAATGCCCAGCCCTACGGAAGTTCCACCAGCTTCGCTGGCACCCTTATTGGCAGCTTCCATCGCTCCGGGGCCTCCACCAGTGATGGTGATGGCGCCTGCTTGTGCCAGTCGCTGTCCGACATGGTAAGCCTGCTTGTAGTAGAGGCTTTCGGGCTCGGTGCGTGCCGAGCCGAAGACGGACACCGCCGGCCCAAGCCCGGCGAGCGAGCCAAAACCTGAAACAAATTCGGATTGGATACGCAGAACGCGCCAGACATCACTATGCGTCACATCTTCTTGCGGGCTCTCCAACAGGTAGCGGTCCAGTTGCTCGTCAGGCTGTTTATTCGGCCAGCTTGCTTCAACGTGGACCTTCCGCCCCGCCCGGGCATTTTCTTCACTCTTCCGCTTATGGTCCATGACCTCACTCTATCTGCAATGCCCCGACATCTGGCCCATCTAGAGGCGCTCGTTTAAAGAACAGTTTGATAACAACTTTTTGTGAGGTAGTCGTGACCTCGCATTATGTGCGTCACATGAAGTAATGTCTAAATTATGAAAAGCGATCATCAGGCTCAAGCTTCTTCTGACGGCCCCATCGTAGAACTGCGTGGGGTCAACAAGCATTATGGGGCACTACATGTTCTGAACGACATCAACCTTCAGGTCACCAAGGGCGAAGTCGTCGTCATCCTCGGACCATCCGGTTCGGGTAAGTCGACGCTGTGTCGCGCCATCAACCGACTGGAAACCATCGATGATGGAACCATCACCATTGATGGCAAGGTATTGCCCGAAGAAGGCAAGGCGCTAGCAACCCTGCGCGCCGATGTGGGAATGGTCTTCCAGTCCTTCAACCTCTTCGCACACAAGACCATCTTGGAAAACGTCACTCTTGGCCCAATCAAGGTCAAGAGAATGAAAAAATCCGAGGCTGACAAGGTTGCGATGAAGCTGCTGGAACGAGTTGGCGTAGCCAACCAGGCTGGCAAACTTCCCGCCCAGCTATCAGGCGGTCAGCAGCAGCGTGTGGCAATTGCCCGCGCGCTGGCAATGCGTCCGAAGGTCATGCTTTTTGACGAACCGACCAGTGCGCTGGACCCGGAGATGATCAACGAGGTGCTCGACACCATGGTTGGTCTAGCCAAGGAAGGCATGACCATGCTCGTGGTAACCCACGAGATGGGCTTCGCTCGCAAGGCTGCCGACCGCGTGATCTTCATGGCCGACGGCCAGATCGTCGAGCAGGCCACTCCGGATGAGTTCTTCACGAACCCGAAAAGCGCGCGCGCCAAGGATTTCTTGGGCAAGCTCATTACCAACCACTAAATTCCATCACCGCATTCTGTATTCAGGAGGAATCATGCGTAAGAATCGTTTAGGCGCAATCGCCGCAATGGCTGCCGTCGCAGCTTTGGCTCTCACCTCATGTGGCGGCTCTGACGCCGGTAGTGACGAGGCCGGCGACAAGGTCCGCATTGGCATTAAATTTGACCAGCCAGGTCTGGGCTTCAAAGATGGCGACAAGTACACCGGTTTCGACGTTGATGTCGCCAAGTACGTAGCCAACGAATTGGGCTACTCCGAAGATAAGATCGAATTCGTTTCGGCTCCGTCAGCAAACCGCGAGACGCTGTTGGAAACCAACCAGGTTGACATGATCTTCGCGACCTACACCATCAACGATTCCCGCAAGGAACGCGTTGGTTTCGCAGGACCATACTTCATCGCCGGCCAGGACCTGTTGGTTCGTGCCGACGAAAGCTCGATCACCGGCAAGGATTCCCTCGACGGGAAGAACCTGTGCTCGGTTACCGGCTCAACCTCGGCTGAGAACGTCAAGAAGGACATCACCGGCGTGAACCTGGTCGAACAGCAGGGCTACGCAGACTGCTTGGGTTTGTTGGAGACCGGCGGCGTTGACGCGATCACCACCGATGACATCATCCTTGCAGGCCTGGCAGCTACCGAAGCCAACAAGGGCAAGTTCAAGGTTGTTGGCAAGCCATTCTCCGAGGAGCCTTACGGTGTTGGCCTGAACAAGACCAGCGAGAAGTGCGCCGACATCAACACCGCAATCCAGAAGATGATCGATTCCGGTGATTGGAAGAAGTCGTTGGACAAGAACACCGAGGGTACCGGATACGTCCCATCGGATCTGAACCCACCTAAGGAATTTGAAGCCTGCGCATAAAGCTAAGGCAGTCATTTCATGACCAGGTGCCGCGTGCTGGCCAAGGCCAGGCGCGGCACCAATGGTTTAGACCCATACCTTCTACCAAGGAGAACAAGCCGTGGAAGGCTACTTAAGTCTTTGGGATGAATATGGTGCGCGCATTATGGAGTCCTTCTGGGCTAACCTGCAGCTCACCTTTTGGGCGTTCCTGATCTCGCTAGTCCTGGGTACGCTGCTTGCCATCATGCGCATCAGCCCGATCCCCAGCCTGCGTGCCTTTGGTACCGCCTATGTCAATATCTTCCGTAATACCCCGCTGACAATCATCATGGCATTTGGTGTCTTGGTGCTCTTCGGCGTGTTCAAACTGCAAATCAGCAGCGACTTCAATCTGAACTTCTTCCAGATTGCCATCATCGGGTTGAGCATCTATCACGCCGCATTCTTCTGCGAAGCAATTCGCTCGGGCGTTAACACGGTGCCTCTAGGCCAAGCCGAAGCCGCCCGCGCTATCGGTCTGAGCTTCCTTCCGGCAGCTCAGCTGGTGATCCTGCCACAGGCGTTCCGCGGTGCCATCGTTCCGATGGGCAACGTGCTGATCGCACTGATCAAGAACACCACCGTGGCTTTGGCTGGTTCCGTCGCAGAAATTTCGGGCTTGATGAAAACGATGATCGAGTTCCGAGCGGATCAGGGTTTCCTGATCTTCCTCACCGTGGCCTTGATGTTCGTGGTCATCGTGGTTCCTATCGGCCTGCTGGTTACCTGGCTCTCTAAGAAGTTGGCGGTCGCGCGATGAGCACTCAGTCTGTACTCTTCGATGCACCAGGGCCCAAGGCCAGGCGTCGCATCCTGATCCTCAACATCATCGGCGTGCTGATCTTCATTGGCCTCATCGCCTATCTGATCTACGGATTGTACGGTGCCGGTCAACTGACAGCAGAAAAGTGGAATGTTTTTGCTACCGGTTCAGTATGGAGTAACTTCATCCTTCCGGGTCTGATCAAGACACTTCAGTCGGCAGCGATCTCGATCGTGACCTCGCTGATTTTCGGTTTCATTTTCGGCATGGGCCGGCTCTCGCACAACAAGTTCTTCAACTGGATCAGTACGGTCGTTGTTGAGTTCTTCCGTGCGGTTCCGGTGCTGCTGATGATGCTGTTCCTGTGGATCATGCTC
>DNHA01000184.1 GCA_003486025.1 Micrococcaceae bacterium
CGGGCTCCACGGTAGTTCCAGTAGTCATGTTTTTCCTCAAGTGATGGCAACACCAAGTAGAGCGTTGAGGTGAACCGCTCACTACCCCATGGTCGTGAGACGGCGTGAATCTTGGTTGATCCATCAATGACATTACGTGGCTGTTCCGACACTTTAGCCGCGCGATTCTATTTCTGCCTAGCGGTCCACGCTTCTGGCCAAGCCACCTCTCGATTTAAGAATGCCCGACGATAAATGGCGGACCTTTTTGCGCACACCCCTTGACACCGCCACACCCGCGGGTCCATACTTTAGTTGAAGGTTCAAGTAAATATCCAAAGGAGTAAGACCATGGCAAACATCAGCATTCTCGGTAACGGCAATATGGGCCAGGCAATTGCGGGCGTCGTCAGCAAGGGCGGCAGCACAGTCCAGCTCCTGGGCAGCGCCGACAGCAAAACTGCGGTCAATGGCGACATAGTGGTCCTCGCCGTCCCTTACCCTGCGATCGCAGCCATCATCGCCGAGCGCGGCGAGCAGCTGGCCGGCAAGATCGTTGTGGACATCACCAACCCGCTGAACTTCGAAACCTTCGATTCCCTGACAGTTCCAGCAGACAGCTCCGCCACCGCAGAAATCGCCGCGGCCCTGCCAAGCTCTCGTGTAGTGAAGGCATTCAACACCACCTTCGCGGCCACCCTCGCCTCGGGCACTGTCGGCGACACCGTGACCACCGTACTCATCGCAGGCGATGACAGTGAAGCCAAAACCGAGCTGGCGGGCATCATCGCCGCCGGCGGCCTGCGCGCCATCGACGCCGGAGCCCTCAAGCGCGCTCGCGAGCTGGAAGGAATCGGCTTCATGCAGATTTCCCTGGCAGCGGGCGAAAAGATCTCCTGGACCGGCGGCTTCGGAATCAACTAAGCCTCGACCTGAATCTCAGACCGAACAACTCAAGCAGCATTTCTGCCCTTCGGACCCGTGCTAGTCACGAGTTCGAAGGGCAGCTTTTTTAATACCGCTAGCGGGTTAGCGCCTGTCGATGGCGGCGAAGCGCTGGGGCGCCGATTCTTTTGCCACTGCCGACTCTCGCCCATTTCCCACTTTGGCATGACCCCGGGCAATACCCGGCTACTTGTCGAGCTGCGCCATTAGCCGCATATTCTTCCGGTTCTTAAATGCTCACCGGAAGCCCACGGATATTGGCGGCAATCGACTGCAAGGCTGACGCAACTAGTTTATTCAGGGCTGGCGACACGCTGAGCGGCACGCAATTCCCAGCCAACGCGGTGACTGTTGCAGAATTCAGGTATGAGCAGCAGAGATGAAACCCTCTATGGCCGAGATACCCTACGCTATGTCAGGCTGGCCCTACTGGTAGTGCCGCTGCTGCTCATGGTGGCCATCGTGATCTATGGTCTGCTGAACGGAAAGGTCGAGGACTCGATTAGTTCCTACTATTTGGGTCCCAGCCGAGATCTCTTTGTAGCGATGCTCGTTTCCACCGGAGTTCTGCTGGTGGTCTATAAGGGCGCTCCCCTAGAAGACTACGCGCTGAACCTCGCCGGATTCTACGCAATCTTTGTGGCGTTGGTACCGACAAGACTCGGCCAAACACTGTCGGCGCTAGACGCCTCCGCGCAAATTCAGCTAATTCGGTCGGTGCAAATCTCGGTAGTTGCGGTCTTGGTCGTATCTGCGGTGTTTGTCTGGCTTGAATGGAAAACCACAAAGTGGACTCCACGCACTCTGCACACAAGCAAACTCAGCACCATTCTGAGCATATCGAGCACCGTGGCGCTTGTTGCATTTATCGTCTTGGTGCTGTGGCGAAGCATCGAAGGCACGGACTTTGCCGGAGTGCATTACGCTGCAGCTTTGCTGCTGATCCTCAGCATGGGCGTAGCTATAGCCAGCCACCTAGGACGAGAAGACCTCTGCGCGGTAGATACCAGTGGTGGACGTCCAAGACATTATGCGGTGCTGCTGATACTGATGGCATTAGGCATCATCGGCTGGTTTGTTCTCAATGCTTTAGGGATAGCTCAGGCGTTATTTATCATCGAATGGTATGAAATCGGCCTGTTTAGCTACTTCTGGTATCTGGAGTCCCGCAGATTGTGGGAAGCTCCAACGCCGCTAGGAAAATTCGGCAACTAATCCTCGGATCCTGGATCCAGACGTGCTCCAAAAGTGAAAAGTCCCGATCCGCAGTGCGGATCGGGACTTCGTAAGCTCCTCCAACTGGACTTGAACCAGTAACCCTTCGATTAACAGTCGAATGCTCTGCCAATTGAGCTATGGAGGAATGCAACGAGATATAACTTTACCCGAAGCTCAACTAAAAACCAAAACCAGATACTCAGGTGCCACGGAGTATCCGGCGGCGCATTTCTAGTTCCATTAGTTCCCTGTTGATCTGGGCGTATTCCTCACCTTCGGGTTCCATTTCGGCACGTTGCAACCGCCCAATAAGCTCCGCCTTGCGGTGTGTGATTTGAAGCTCAATCAGGCCATTGATGATGTCGGAGCAATAGAGTGCAAGGTTATGTTCATCCGACGCCGGAATGCTCGTCACCGCTACCTCGGAGACGTAGGAACGCAGCTGTTCCGGTACCTCATCACGAATGACTTCAACCCATGACGAAGCGGAGGCTCCCGCGGCGCTGGCTGCCACGATGCCGTCATGCACTGCAGCATGCACTGGAGCCATGAAACGAGCCTCGTAGAAGGCCTGCCACTGTTCTTCGTTGAGCCGGTGCGGCTGCTGGATCACGACCTCCAGAGCTTGGCGTTCTAAACGCATGACCGGGTCGCGGCTATCGGGACGCTCAAAAGCGTTAACCGATGCTTGTTGTCCCCGGCCCTCGCTCTGGTTATCCCGTGCATCCTGCGGAGTATTTTTGGGCAGTCTGGCCCGCTTGATGGAGGCCGCCACCGAACGGTTGACGTCTTCGTTGTTCATTCCCAACCAGCCGGCAAGTTCCCTCGCGTAGGCAGGACGGATCGATGAATCACGAATTTGCGCCACGATGGGTGCGGTCTGCCGCAAGGCCTGCACGCGTCCCTCGACGGTGTTCAAATTGAACTTCTTCAACTCGGCACGGATCGCAAATTCGAAGAGCGGGCGCTTTAGTTCTATGAGTTCGCGGACCGCCTCATCACCGCGATGCAATCGCAGATCGCAGGGGTCTGCGCCATTTGGCTCCACGCACACATAGGTCTGCGCAATAAAACGCTGGTCTTCGTCGAAGGCACGCAAGGCGGCCTTCTGTCCGGCGGCGTCACCATCAAAGGTGAAGATGACTTCACCACCGGTGCCATCATCTTGCAGGAGTCTTCTGGCAATTTTGATGTGGTCGGTGCCAAAGGCCGTGCCACAGGTAGCGACCGCCGTGGTGATGCCCGCAAGGTGGCAAGCCATCACATCCGTGTACCCTTCAACCACCACGATCTGCCTGGTCTTGGAAATCTGCTTCTTCGCCAGATCCAGACCATAAAGAACTTGAGACTTCTTATACAGCTGTGTTTCAGGGGTGTTCAGATATTTAGGTCCCTGATCATCGTCGTAGAGTTTACGCGCGCCAAAGCCGATGGTGGCTCCGGACAAGTCACGGATGGGCCAGACCAATCGACCACGGAACCGGTCATAGATTCCGCGGTTGCCTTCCGCGAACATGCCAGTCAGCTTCAGTTCTTCGTCAACGAAACCTTGGGCACGCAGGTGCTTGAGCAATGCGTCCCAACCCTTGGGTGCATATCCGACGGAGAAGTCCGCAGCAGCCTGTGGTTCAAAACCGCGCCCGCTCAGGAAGTCGCGGGCGGTCTGGGCTTCTTCGGAAGCCAGCTGGGCCTGGAAGAATTCCTCGGCCACCTTATGTGCATCGACCAAGCGCTGGCGCTTGCCATAGTCTTCGCGGCGCGGCCCGGTACCACCATCTTCGTAGCGCAGTTCGTAGTTGATACGAGCCGCCAGCGACTCGACCGTTTCGGAGAAAGATGAATGATCCATCTTTTGAATGAACGCGAAGACGTCGCCGGACTCACCACAGCCAAAGCAGTGAAAGGTTCCCAGCTGGGGACGAATGTGGAAGGACGGACTGCGTTCGTCGTGGAACGGGCACAGGCCCTTATAGGAACCCACGCCCGCAGATTTGAGCGTGACGTAGGATTCGACGACCTCGCGGAGGTCGATGCGGTTACGCACCTCGTCGATGTCTTCTCGTTTAATCAGCCCTGCCATGATTCCCATTCTAAGAAGTTGCGCCCGGCATAGGCCGAGCGCGTCACGGGCTGTGCATGAAGCTCAGCCTAGAAAAGCTTTGGTTCGTAACTTTCGCCCTTGACCAGCGACGCATGCCATTCCAGCGCCGAAGCATCGGTCAGCGAGGCCACCTGGTCGATGACCACGCGCAAGCGTCCCTGTTCATTCGCGGCATCCTTGTAGTCCGCCGCGAAGATCGGTTCGAGGTATTTATCTTCATTATCTGACAAGAGATCCACAAGATCAGTCAGTATCTGCCGCTGTTCCAAATACATCGGCTGAAGCTCTTCTTTAGTCATCACGAAGTTTGCGGCAATACCCTTCATCACCGCAATCTCATGTTCGGTCTCCTCCGGGACGATCAGCGCTGCGTTGTACCGGGTGAGGTTTCCCTGCCCGTACTCGCTGCGCGTGGCGTCCATCGCTGCTTGGCAGAACCGGCCAATGAATTGGCTGGTCATGTCTTTGAGCGCCGCTCGTGCTCGGCGCGAACCATCGGCATGTGAAACCCACTCTTCCGAAGCTTCCAGCCGCGCCAGCGCCGCATCGATATCCGCTTCATCCGTGGTGGGCAGGTACCAATTCTTGGTCACCTGCAACGCACGGTCACGCACCGAAGATTCCAGCAGCCATCGCAACTGGAAACGTCCGCCGACAATCGCGTCTTCCACATCATGGACAGAATAAGAAATATCATCGGCCAAGTCCATCACTTGGCCTTCCATGCAAACTCGTCCAGGAACCGAATCCGGTCCGCTACGCAACCAATCAAATACCGGCTGGTCATCTGTATACACACCAAACTTCTTGGTCTGCTTTCCATTGCGCAGCGGTGCCTCTTCGCGTAGCCACGGGTATTTACACGACGCGTCCAAGGCTGCACGTGACAGGTTCAATCCTGCCGAGTGTCCGTTATGACGAAAAGTTTTTGTTTCCAAGCGGGTCAGCAATCGCAGAGTCTGCGCGTTGCCTTCAAAACCGCCAATGTCTTTGGCCAGTTTATTTAGTGCTTTTTCACCGTTATGCCCGAAGGGCGGATGCCCCAGGTCATGGGCAAGACAGGCGGTATCAACGATGTCTGGATCGCAGCCCAGGGCCGCACCGAGTTCGCGTCCCACCTGCGCTACTTCCAGGGAGTGAGTCAGCCGGGTGCGCACAAAATCGTTGAGCGTCGGAGAGACCACCTGGGTCTTGGCGCCCAGCCGGCGTAGCGCCGAGGAATGCAAAACCCGAGCGCGATCACGTGCGAACGCGGTGCGATACGACTTCTTAGCCGGCTCGGGTACCCAACGTTCCTGATCAGCTTCGGTATATCCGTTGATCTGGGTCATATGACGAGTCTAGTGACCTTTTGGGCCACTCGCTGACTTATCCACCGGAGATGTCTAACTCAGCGGCCTTAATCATCACTCGGTGCTCATCGCTCATCTCCCGAGTCGACAGCCATCCGTCGGGCAGGTGGGTCTTCTTCGGCGTTCCGGCGCGGCCGCGCGTTCCTTCTGCCGCCGTACCCGGGTAACCCAGATCGAGATCAAGTTCGTTCAGCAGCTCACGCAGCCGTTCCAGGGAGGGCACCTGCGCCAGCTGCGAGCGGATGTCGCCGCCCACCGGGTAACCCTTGAAGTACCAGGCAATGTGCTTGCGGATATCGCGCATTCCCTTGCCTTCATCTTCAAAGAATTCGGCCAGCAGCTCACCATGTCGATACACCGTATCGGCAACCTCACGCACACCGGGACGGAAGCGGTCGGAGCGTCCTTCGAAGGCCGCCTGCAGGTCGCCGAAGAGCCACGGGCGGCCCTGGCAGCCACGGCCAACAACCACTCCGTCTACGCCGGTCTGTTCAACCATCTCGATCGCGTCTTCGGCGCTAAAAATATCTCCGTTGCCCAAGATGGGAATATCTGGCATTGCCTCACGCAGCGTGGCGATGGCCTCCCAATCGGCCTTGCCCGCATAGTACTGGCGCGAGGTGCGCCCGTGCAGGGTTACCGCGGCGGCGCCGTGGTCGCGAGCGATCTTGGCCGACTCGATATATGTCAGGTGATCATCGTCGATGCCCTTGCGCATCTTGATGGTCAACGGCACCTCGCCCTTGGCGGCCTCCGAGGTTGCAGCTTCAATGATGGAGGTGAACAGGTCCGTTTTCCACGGCAGCGCCGCTCCTCCGCCCTTGCGGGTTACCTTTGGCACCGGGCAGCCAAAATTCAAGTCAATGTGATCGGCTCGGTCTTCGTCGATGACCATGCGCACGGCGGCGCGGACGGTATTCGGATCTACCCCGTAAATCTGGATGGATCGGAAGTCTTCATCTGCATCGTGGGAAATGATGCGCATCGATTCGGTATTGCGTTCCACCAAAGCGCGGGCGGTCACCATTTCGGTGACATACACGCCACCACCGTATTCGCGGCACAGTCGACGGAACGCCCGGTTGGTAATGCCTGCCATCGGAGCCAAGATCACCGGTGTTTCGATGGTGTGCTTGCCCAGTTGCAATGGAGGCAATTCGAGGGTCGGAACGTCACTCGACGCACTAGTTTGGGTGGGAGAAAGAATCGTCACTGAACCAGTATCTCAAATATGCGCAAATCGCGGGTGAGATCTTTATCAATTCGGTACGTTTCACAGCTGGTTTATTCATCAGGCTAAAGGCAAAATTAGGGTATGACAAGTAATTTTTCACTAGTGCGTTGGGTCTTAGCGGGCCTCGGTGCGCTATGTGTGGCGTTGGTTATAGCCGCATTGATCTCGGTTGCGATGCGACCAACCGCGCCGTTGCTTCCACCGAATACCGCGGAGGGAGTCATCCAGCGCTACGTCATGGCCGTTGCGGACGGTGATATCGCCGAGGCTAAGGGCTACGTAGCGAATGCAGAGGTGACCCAGCTCTGCGATGCCTACACATCCGACAGTCAAGATCTCAACGTTGACCTGCTCGGCACGGTGATCACTGGTAATCAGGCTGTGGTCACCGTAAATTTTGTGGACAATCCCGGAGCCTTTGATTCGATATTCGGTATTGGCAGTTACCCGGAAACATTCGAACTGAGAAAAACCGCGGACGAATGGAAAATTGAGTTAGCACCTTGGCAAGTTAATCTTTGCACCGACAAAGAAATGATCGGGTACTGAACATGAGTACAGCATCTACCCCACGTTCAACTCCGGCCGTCAACAGCCTGCGCCAACTCATCCTGCATGGGCTGTTGTTCATTGTGCTCATGGTGCTCGGGTCGGGGCTCTCCACATTGATTACTATGGCTCTTCGAGGTTTTGTCCCCACCTATCCGGGGTCTTCAGAAATAGCGGTTGGCCTGTCATTCACACTCATTGCAGGGCCTTTAGTGTGGTTCTTATGGGGTCAGCTGAAACAAAAGCTGCCTGCGTTGCCACCTGCTGATTCGGCGATTTGGACCATACAGGCCGCGGCAGTCTATGTGATCGCCCTGGCCATGTCCGCAGTGTCCTCGCTTCGTTTATTCTCCGAGCTGATCAATCCGACCCGTGCCACCGACTGGCAGCCAACGCTAGGGGCCGCGCTGGGCTGGGGACTGATTTTCATCTGGCAATACCGGATCCTCAAGAGCCCCAAATATGCGCCGGTGCAACTAGCCTCACTTCCAGGAGCATTAGCGTCAGCTTTTGCCCTGGTGTTATTCGCTATCTCAGCGGTGACTCTGCTGCAGCTGGCCCTGGTTGAACTCATTGCCCCGCAGCAAACCTTGATTGGTCCTGCCTCGGCCTTGCCTGGCCTTTCAAGCGCCGCGGTCTGGGCCGTGGGCGCGGGCGTGCTGTGGTGGTGGCAGTGGATCGTCCAGCGCGTGCACCTAAAGGTTGATGGCTTCACCGATTTCCTGTTTATTCTGCTCTTTGTTGCAATTCCAGGCGTACTGACCCTGTTGAGCGCCTCGGTGCTGCTCGGGTTGCTCCTTCCCCTGCCTGGCGGAGCAGACAGTGCCTTCGACGAGCTAGCTGGCCAGGCACCGCTCTTGCTTGCCGCGGTCTTGGTGGGTTCTATGACGTGGCTCTATCATCATGCCAAGAGTGCGTCGCGCCCTGCCCACGTCGCCGAGGCAGCACGCCAGCTGATCAGTGGCGGGGCTCTTGCGATCGGGGCCAGTGGGCTTGGCATGGTGGTCAATGCCCTACTGGCGGG
>DNHA01000244.1:0-4797 GCA_003486025.1 Micrococcaceae bacterium
ATGCTGACAGGTGAAAGTGTTCCGATAAAAAAAGAAGCCAAATCAAAGGTTATAGCTGGAGCGATAAACGGAGATGGAGCTCTGAAAATCAAAGCGACGGGAGTAGGAAAAGATACGTATCTAAATAAGGTTATTAACCTTGTACAAGATGCACAAACCGCCAAGTCGAATACACAAAACCTTGCCGACAAAGTTGCCAAATGGCTTACTTTCATTGCGATTGGAGTCGGTGTCGCCACATTTGGATACTGGTATAACACGAGTGGAGATTTAGCATTCGCACTGGAAAGAATGGTAACGGTAATGGTAACCGCATGCCCCCACGCGTTGGGCGTAGCGATTCCTTTGGTGGTTGCGATTTCGACTACCCTATCGGCAACCAATGGGTTGCTTATCCGGAACAGGACCGCGTTTGAGATTACCCGAAATTTATCGACTGTTATCTTTGATAAAACCGGAACATTAACCGAGGGTTCACATGAAGTGCAACGGGTCATTGCTTTAGATAACTTCACCGAAGATGAAATCATCCAATATGCAGCGGCTGTACAGCAAAATTCCGAACACCACATTGCAAAGGGCATGATCAGGCTTCTTAAAGAAAAAGAGCTTCAATTATGGAAATCTGACAGTTTTCAATACATGCAAGGCATTGGAGTAAAAGGATCGGTGAACGGAAAAGAAATTGTTGCGGCGGGACCAAATTATTTTACAGAAAATAAAATTGACAAACCAGCCGTCCCTTCGGAAATCGATCAGGATACAGAAACCATAAATTATGTATTTATCGACGGCAAGGTAATCGGTATTATCACCCTCGCTGACAGAATAAGAGAAGGGTCTCAGGAAGCCATCCGTAAACTAAAAGAAATGGAAATAAAATCGTTTCTTTTGACAGGTGACAATGAGAAAATTGCCGCCTCGGTTTCTAACAAATTAGGAATGGATGGATTTTTGGCAAATGTCTTACCGCATAACAAACAAGAAAAGGTAAAAGAATATCAAGCGAAGGGTGAAATCGTTGCCATGACGGGCGATGGCGTAAATGATGCCCCTGCCTTGGCTCAGGCTGACCTGGGCATCGCGATGGGATCCGGCACTGATGTGGCTATTGAGGCCGCGGATGTGACCATTATGGGCAACGATATCGATCAGGTAGCCCAGTCCATTGAACTGTCCCGCAAGACTTTGGGAACCATCAAGATGAACCTTTTCTGGGCGTTCATCTACAACACCGCCGGTATCCCGGTGGCAGCTCTCGGGCTCCTGAATCCGATGATTGCAGGAGCTGCCATGGCTGCAAGCTCCGTGCTTGTTGTGGCCAACTCGCTACGACTGCGTGGGTTTGGACGCAAGTAACGATTGCCAGTAGTGGCCAACTGCAGTGGAAAGTGCCGGTTTTTCCTGAGGGAAGAAGCCGGCACTTTTTACGTCTACTTATGTCAGGTAAATCAGGAAGCTTACTGCTGCAGGACTAAGCCAATGAGAGGAAGAGCTTTTCCATTTCGGCGCGGTCCACGGTGGGATCATCTGACTCAAGGCATTTTTCTAAACCGGTGGCGATGATAGAGAAGCCCGCGCGGTCAATGGCTTTCGACGCTGCCGAGAGCTGGGTAACAACTGAACGGCAGTCACTGCCTTCTTCGAGCATCCTGATCACAGCGTTAAGCTGCCCCTGAGCTCTTTTGAGTCTATTGATCGCAGGTTTCATAGTTTCTGCTTCTAACTGCATGGCGCGCTCCTTTCATGTTGAAATTTCTTCCATCCTATACCCCGGGGGGTTTATTTGATTGTGGTAATATTTTCTCGATACCCCATAGGGTATCTAAAGGTGAGCTAATTTAGTAGTTTGCATACGGATGAATCATTGACTTTAGGGAGCATAAAATGTGTCGTGCCGTGAAATGTAGCAAGTGCCAAAAAACCACCTGGGCAGGGTGCGGGCAGCATGTTGAGCAAGTTATGGCTAACGTTCCACGCAACTCACGCTGTACTTGCGACCCGAACGCGGCTCAAGGAAATAAGTCGGGCAAGGGCTTTTTCGCACGTCTTTTCGGCAGGTAAGCGCTGAACCAAGGATTGATGATCCGTACCGAACGTGGCCGCGGCCAGCGACCTTTACAGCGGAATTCTGACTAGGGAAAAGCAGCGCCTGATCAGTATAGGAAGCGGATTAGTCGCAGCGTGAAGCGAGTAGAGAAACTCCGCTTCCGGACAGCTCGGAGCAGTACGCTTTCCTTCCGGTCATCGCCATGATTAGTGCCAGAGTTCTGCCACGAACGGGCAGGCCATGCCCAATGGTGATGCCGCTTTCGAGGCTCTCTAATTGCAATCCTTTGATTCTCTTCTTCGCGACAACAATTTGGTCGCTGCCTGCGTAGTATCGAAGTAAAGCATCAAGGGTTTCTTGCCGGTGATTATGATGCAACCCGAGCGGTTGCCGAATATCATTGCCGTGGACGATCATTTCTCCGAGTAAAGCTAATTTAGGAATCGGGGGAGAGGTCCTACTGCCGATGGTTGCACGAAAACGTTTCAGCGTATCGTCCGGGGTGGAACCGAGCTGTTCGCTGATCCGGTCGGCCACTTGCAGATCAAAATCAAAGCGCGCTCGCAGGACACCAAGAAACCAAGCTGTCCCTGACAAGGTGCCGCTGGCGGTCAGGTGTGCCACTACTTCCCGAACTGTCAGCTCGGTACAGAGCGATTGGGTTCGCCACTGCGGCGCATCGATGAATGCTAATTGATGAGCCAAGGCGGTACGCTCGGTATCGATCTCTGACCAGAGGCTACGTCGATCCATAAAGTCATGATCGCACGGAAAGATTTAATTGGGAGAGAAGAATTTAAGGAAGTTACGTTTTGGCGCTTCTCCCTAGTCTCGATAATGGCAAGCCGGACCGGACCGATACTGAGCTGTGGCTATTGGTATCAGGAACCACTTATTTACTCCGTGTCGTTTTTCCTCATCGCGCCCCAGGGATTCGCTTTGAATGTTTGGCAGTTGCGCCGGAGGAAACGTCTCAATGCATGAGTATTGAACTCATCCATTGGCAGGAAGAGGCTGCGTGTCTTTCATTTAGGAAAGCACATGCCGATGACTGCTAGTGCTGTGTTGAAGATTTGAATAAGGATCTTTGGCAAGCTGAATGCTAAGAGCGAAAGAACAGTTGATAATAGTTGGCATGCCACAACTTGCCGAAATTACCTCATTCCACGAACCCGCACCGCCCGAAGGGCAATCTCCTTATCTGCGTGGCGCTGGACCATTGCAAGGCGTTGAGATTGCCGAGTGGAACGACAAGTGGGCTGGGCAATTCCAGTTTCTTGCTACGCAAATCAGAAACGTCTTGGGATGGCGGGCTCTGACAATTGAGCATGTCGGTTCGACATCTATACAGGAACTGCCCGCGAAACCAATCATTGACATAGATTTGGTGGTTGCTGATCCAAATGAAGAACAGCTCTATGTTCCGGCGCTCGAAAAAGTCGGTTTTCAACTAGTTGTCCGCGAACCGTGGTGGTATGGACATCGTGTGCTGCGGGGCTCGAACCCACCATGCAACTTGCATGTCTTCGGGTATGACAGTCCAGAATTAATCAAACATCGAATTTTCCGTGATTGGTTGCGTGCGCACCCAAACGAGCGACAGTTGTACGCAGAAGCAAAACGGATAGCCGCAGCGCAGGCTACGGCAGCAGGCGAACACACCATGCAATACAACGCCCGTAAAGAATCCGTCATCAAGGAAATCTATCACCGAGCCTTTTCGGCTATGGGTCTTATCAAAAATTAAGACGTGTACCCTCCCAAGGTGTTGCTTGTCTGCATGTTTAGAAGTTCCGTGATGAAGTCTAAATGCGCCGGCAACCTGGCAACTGGAGTTTCCGCAGGCGCATTAGGGAACCAGTTACTGAATTCTTCAGCGTGAACGAGAGGCTTTTCGGAATGTAACTTTGCCGTGTCATCATAGATTCCAAAATGGTTCTTATGGCTATCGGCTACGACTAGTTCAGAGCAGGATTGTTCTTCCATTACGCCAAGGAGTTAGAGACTTTTTCGTCACAGAGTGGCCGAAAACTTGGGTGGGTATCTTGTCGCTGGAAGTGGCAATTTGGCCTGATTTTAAGTGCCCCGCATAAGGTCCCTTCACCGGGCATTTTCTCGGGCGGGGTATACGGGAATCTGAAATCTTTGAAAACTCGGAGTTTCGAAAATTTACCAAGTCAACGGATCGAGTGTCCCGTATGACGACCGGCTTGCGGGACTATGAGATATGATTCGATCTCTCAACTACTCCATAGAGTGAATCGTCATCCATGAGTTGACAATTCACATAATTGCGTTATGTTTGAGCAATGATCGGAAGCGCAGAATCCCCACGTGAGCGGCTTGCTGAATTGCTAACTGTCGCCTCCAGCCTGGGACCCCTACCAACCAATGAGGCGAACGCCGTCAAGGCGGTCGCACTTAGCATCGAAATAGAGCAGGCAGCCCAAGCACATTTGGAGAGCTCCGTTGCCGTAGCTAGGGCGCGAGGCGTGTCATGGCAAGCCATAGGCAACGCATTCGGTATTACTCGACAGGCGGCATTCAAGCGATTCGGAACCATCTCAACGACAGGCATCGGAGAAGAAACCATGGCTAACCCAATTATTGACCTCACCTCGCGAACCGAAAATATCTTTGAGCACCTCAGCAAAGGTGACTACGGTTCCGTGAAATCACTGATGACCTTCACCTGTTCCCGCGTCCTGACGAAGAAAAAGGTTATGGATGTCTGGGACCAAGTGGTG